>JAFMSC010000034.1 GCA_017353825.1 Hyphomicrobiaceae bacterium
CCCATGCGCAGCACGAGCCGCCCGTCGAGCAACCAGGCGCGCCGGGCGCCCTCGTTGGTGGCCGCCACCACCGAAACCCAGGAGACGCGGGCGCCATCGCAGTCGAGGTCGAAGCGGTGCACGGTCCACTGCCGGCACATGTCGCGATTGACGGGCGAGCAGGCGTTGAACTTGCGCTGATCGCGCGCGCCGATGATGTGGTGGCTCTGCTCCGGGCCGGGTGTGAGCACCGGCTGCCCGCCCACCATGGTGCAGGCGTAGGGCATCACCAAGAGCTCGTCCGCCGAGGCTCCCGCCGGTACAAACACGGCTGCAAGCGCCAGCAAGCCCGCCCGTCCTGTCCACACGCGCATGTTCCGCCCCCGCGTCACCCCATCAGTTCGGCCGACATGGCCGAACCACCAGGTTCTGCAGCCAGCCGCTTCTCGCAGGCTTCGGATTGGCAATAAGGCACGAGATCTACGATGCCAGCGCAATGTCCAGTTCACAGCCGTCCCCTACCAGATTCGCCGCCAGGCAGGGGCGGTTCCGTGCGCAACGCTAGCATCTCCCTGTGAACAGTTGCTGACTGAAAGGCTTGTTGTGTCAGGACCTTGGCAGCTTTGTGACCCGCACCCAAGATATCCGACCCCTGAAACGGACCTCGACCAATCCATAAGACTACGATCTTGGTATGACGAAACACCTGTCACGTTCGCGCTAAAGAAAACCGAGCCTCGGATCAGTGCTCCTCCATGAATTCCCTCATCTTCCTCTCCTCCCAGGCGGCGATGGCGCGCGAGGTCTGGCCGAACACCGTGAGGGCGTGGGCGAGGACGCCGATGCCCCAGCCGAGGAGCACCCACAGCACCCACCAGGGCCCGCCCGTCGCCACGTTGACCGCGGCGAGGCCGGCCAGCACCAGCGCCGACACAAACAGGTGGATGTAGAAGCCCTTGAGTGCAGCGACACGGCGCCTCGCGCGCGCGAGACGCTCCTCGTTCCGCATCGGCGGGACTGCCGGCCGCTCCTGCGCCTCGATTGCCATGGAGATAAGCCTTGGCTGCGGTTTGCTCCATCAGGCAACGCCCCGCGCTGGGACGGGTTCCCGGGTGCGCGACAGGCGCCGGTGCAATCTGTCAAGCATGAGATAGATCACAGGCGTGGTATAGAGCGTCAGGATCTGCGACACAATCAGCCCGCCGATGATGGTGATGCCGAGCGGCCGGCGCAGCTCCGAACCAGGCCCGGTGGCGATGGCGAGCGGAATGGCGCCCAGCAGCGCCGCGAAGGTGGTCATCATGATCGGCCTGAAGCGGGTCAGGCACGCCTCGCGTATTGCGTTCGCGGCGCTGAGGGCACGCTCCCGTTCCATCTCGAGCGCGAAATCCACCAGCATGATGCCGTTCTTCTTGACGATGCCGATCAGCAGGATGATGCCGATGAAGGCGATCACCGTCAGCTCCATGCCCCACAGCCTGAGGGCCACGAGCGCGCCCAAGCCGGCCGCGGGCAGCGTGGAGATGATAGTCAACGGGTGCGCGAGGCTCTCGTAGAGCACGCCCAGCACGATGTAGACGGCGAGGAGCGCCGAGATGATGAGCAGCGCCTGCTTGGTGGCCTCCTGCTCGAACGCCTTGGCGTCTCCTGCCGCCTCGGCCCGGATCGAGTCTGGCATCCTGAGTTCTGCGATCGCCTGCCGGATCGCGTTCTGGGCCTCCGCCAGCGGCAAATCGGGAGCGACCCCGTAGTTGATTGTAACCGCCGGGAACGGGCCCTGGTGGTTCACGACCAGCGGAGCCAGCGTGCGCGTGACGCCCACCACGCTCGTGAGTGGGATCTGCACCCCACCGGCGCCCGGCACGAAGATGCGGTTGAGGTCGGAGGGGTCGCGCTGGTAGCGCGGGTCCACCTCCAAGATCACGCGGTACTGGTTGCGGTCGGTGTAAAGGATGGCGACCTGGCGCTGGGAGAACGCGTTATTGAGCGCGTTGTTTACGTCCTGCATGTTGACGCCGAGGCGTGCCGCGGCCTGGCGGTTGACGGTGATGGTGGCCTGCAGACCGCCGGTCTCGCGGTCGGTGGAAACGTCCACGAGTCCCGGCACCTCTTTGAGCCGGTCGACCACCTTGGGCACCCAGGCATAGAGCTCCTCAAAATCCGGGCTCCAGAACGTGAACTGGTAGTCCGCCGAACCTTGCCGCCCGCCCGTGCGGATGTCTCGTGCGGCGAAGAAGTAGACCGAGAGCCCCTGGATGTGCTGCAGCGACTGGCGCAGACGGTTGATGACGCGCTGGGTCGAGAGACCGTCGCGCTCCTTGAGGGGCTTCAGGCTGATGAACATGCGGCCCTGGTTGACCGAGGCGTTCCAGCCCGAAGCGCCCACCGAGGAGCCGACGTTCTCCACCGCAGGATCGGCGAGCACAATGTCGAGGGCCTGCCCCTGCAGCCCGGCCATGGCCTCGAACGAGATGTCGGTGGCGGCCTGGGTGGAGGCGATGACGAGACCGGTGTCGTCCTGCGGGAAGGTGCCCTTCGGCGTGTTGATATAGAGGTTTACGGTGGCGACCACCGTCGCCAGCATCACCAGCATGGTCAGGAAGCGATGGCGCAGCGCAACGTCGAGCGTGGCGGCGTAGGCGCGCGCAGCCCAGTCCATCGTCCCCTCGACAAGGCGGTCGAGCGGGGTGGGCCACCGGTCCGGCCCGCCGGTCTGCTCGTGGCGCACGAAATGCGCGCAGATCATCGGCGTCACGGTGAGCGACACCACGGTGGACACGACCACGGCAAACGCCAGCGTCACCGAAAACTCGCGCATCAGCCGCCCGGCAACATTGCTGTTGAACAGGAGAGGGATGAACGCGGCGATCAGCGACACGCTGATGGCGATGACCGTGAAGCCGATCTGGCGCGCGCCGTCGATGGCCGCGCGCAGGGGCGGCACTCCGCGCTCCAGGTTGCGGAACATGTTCTCGATCATGACGATGGCGTCATCGACGACAAAGCCCACCGACACCGCCAGCGCCATCAGCGTGAGGTTGTTGACCGAGAAGCCCGCCGTCCACATGGCCGCGCAGGTGCCGGCGAGCGACAGGGGTACGGTGATACCGGCCGCGATGGTCGGCGTGGACCGGCGCAGGAACAGGTAGACAACCAGCATGACGAGCACGATCGACAGCGCCAGCGTCTTTTGCATGTCCTGCACGCTGGCGCGCAGCGTGGTGGTGCGGTCGTTCACCACCGTAAAGTCGATGCCTTCTGGGATCGCGCGCTTGAGCTCGGGCAGTAGCGCGTGAATCCGGTCCACGGTTTCGATGACGTTGGCGTCGGCGCTCTTCGTCACGTTGAGCAAGATCGCCGGCTGCCGGTTGAACATGGCTGCCGCCCGCGAGTTGCGCGTCGCCTGCGTCACCTCGGCCACGTCCCCCAGGCGCACGACCTCGCCCTTGTCGGTCTTGACCGTGATGCGCTTGTAGTCGTCCACGCGCATGCCGAGCTGGGCGTTGGACTCGATGGCGATCGCTTGCTTGGCGCCCTCGATGAACCCGAGCGGGGCAAGCGCATTGGCCTGGCTGATGGCGGTGCGCACGGCCTCGATGCTGAGCCCCATGGACGAGAGCAGCATCGGGTTGACGCGCACCCGCACAGCCGGCTGCTCGGCGCCGGCCGCTGTCACCTCCGCCACGCCCTCGACCTGGGAGAGGCGCTGCACGATCACGGTGTCGGCCACGTCGTAGAGCTTGTCCGGCGGCATCGTGTTGGACGTGAGCGCCATGATGAGGACCGGCGCGGCGGCCGGATTGGCCTTCCTGAAGGTCGGCAAGGAGGGCATGTCGGCCGGCAGGTCGACGGCGGCGGCGTTGATGGCCGCCTGCACGTCCTGGGCGGCGCCGACGATGTCGCGCGAGGCCTCGAACTGCACGACGATGCGCGAGACGCCAAGGGCATTGACCGAGGTGAGCTCGCTGACGCCGGGGATCTCGCCCAGGCGCCGTTCTAGGGGCGCGGCGACGCGCGCAGCCATGGTCTCGGGGTCGCCGCCGGGAAGGTTGGCGGTCACGCGGATGGTCGGGAACTCGATGGCTGGCAGGCTGGCAACTGGCAGGCTCAAGTAGGCGACCGCGCCGATGAGGAACAAACCGATGGCGAGCAGGGTCGTGCCGATCGGCCGCTCGATGAAGGGGCGCGAGACGTTCATCGCTCTACTCCGCCGGCCGCGGAAGGCCGATCTCGTCCGCCGCTGCCGGGCCGACGCGCAGGCGCTCCATGGCGAGGTAGATGACGGGCGTGGTGTAGAGGGTGAGCAGCTGGCTCAAGAGCAAGCCGCCCACGATGGTGACGCCGAGCGGGTTTCGAAGCTCTGCGCCGGTGCCAGTCTCCAGCGCCAGCGGCAGCGCGCCGAACAGCGCGGCCAGCGTCGTCATCATGATGGGCCGGAAACGCAGCATGGAGGCCTCAATGATCGATTGGCGCGCAGAGAGCCCGCGCGTGCGCTCCGCATCGAGGGCAAAATCGATCATCATGATGGCGTTCTTCTTGACGATACCCATCAGCAGCACGATGCCGATGAGGGCCACGAACGAGAAGTCCATCCCCATGTACATGAGCGCGAGCAGCGCGCCGATGCCGGCCGACGGCAGCGTGGTCAAGATCGTGAAGGGGTGCACGAAGCTCTCGTAGAGCACTCCGAGCACGATGTAGATGGTGATGACAGCCGCCAGGATCAGCCAGGGTTGGCTCGCCAGCGAGCGGGTGAACTCCAGGGCGTCTCCCGAGAACAGGCCGGATACGACGACTGGCATTTCGATCTCGCGCTCCGCCGCCGCGATCGCATCCACGGCATCGCTGAGCGAGGCGCCGGGCGCCAGATTGAAGCTGATCGTCACCGCCGGGAACTGGTCCTGGTGTTGGATGACGAGCGGCGCGGTGCGGCGCTCGACGCTGGCCACTGCGCTGAGGGGCACCTGCGCGCCCGTGCTCGATGGCACGTAGACGCGCGAGAGCGCTGCCGGGTCGCTCTGATACTGATCCATCGCCTCCAGCACCACACGGTACTGGTTGGCCTGGGCGTAGATCGTCGAAATCTGGCGCTGGCCGAAGGAGTCGTTGAGGGCGTCGTTGACAGCCTGCATGGAGACGCCGAGACGCCCCGCGGTCTCCCGGTCTACCTTAACAAAGGCGCGCAGGCCGCCGTCCTGAGCCTCGGAGACCACCTCGCGCAGCACCGGGTCGTTGCGCAGCTTTTCGACCAGCCTCGCGGCCCACAGGGAGACCTCCTCGGTCTTGCTGCCCACCAGCGTGTACTGGAACTGCGCGCGGCTCGTGCGCGTCGAGATCTGTACATCCTGCACCGGCTGGAAGTAGACCGTCATGCCCGGCACATCGGACACGGCGCGCTGCAGCCGGGGGACGATCTCCGCCACGTGCGCTTTTCGGACTTCGCGTGGTTTGAGCGTGATCTTTAGTTGCCCGGTGTTAGGCGTCGGGTTGAGCGAGCTTACTCCGACGACGGAGACGACGCCCGCCACGTCGGCATCCTTGCGAATGGTATCGGCGATATCGTTCTGCAGCCGCTGCATCTCCGCGAACGACACCTCGGGAGCGGCCTCCATCACGGCCGTCACCAGCCCGGTGTCCTGCAGTGGCAGGAAGCCCTTGGGTACCACCAGATAGAGAGCGATGGTGAGGAGCAGCGTGCCGAGGGTCACGAGCAGCGTTGCGCGCTCGTGGCGCAGTACCCACACGAGGCTAAAGTGATAGCCGCGCACGACGAGGTCCATGGCGCCATTGAAGAAGCGCGCAACGAGGCTCTGTCGCCCGTCGCCGCCGCCGTGGTGGAGCAGGCGCGAGCACATCATGGGCGTGAGGGTGAGGGAGACGATGGCGGAGATGACGACGGCAATGGTGAGGGTGAGGGCGAATTCACGGAACATGCGCCCGACAAGGCCGCTCATGAACAGGAGCGGGATGAACACGGCGATCAGCGACAGCGTCAGCGATATGACCGTGAAGCCGATCTCGCGCGCACCCTTGACGGCCGCCTGCATCGGCGTGTCGCCCCGCTCCATGTGACGCACGATGTTCTCGATCATGACGATGGCGTCGTCCACCACGAAGCCGGTGCCGATGGTGAGCGCCATCAGGGACAGGTTGTCGAGCGAGAAGTCGCAGAACCACATCACCCCGAAAGTCGCAATGAGGGACACGGGCAGCGCCACGCCAGCGATGATGGTGGCGCGCACGGTGCGCAGGAACAGGAGCACCACCAGCACCACCAGGACGACGCTGAGGCAGAGCGTGAACTGCACGTCGCGCACCGAGGCGCGGATGGTGCCGGTGCGGTCGTTGACGATCGAGAGCTTGACGCCGCTGGGTATCGACCGTTCCAGCCGCGGCAACTCGGCCTTCACCCGCTGGACCGTCTCGATCACGTTGGCGCCGGGCTGGCGGTGCACGTCGATGACAACGGCCGGCGTGTCCTGGAACCAGCCGCCGACCTTGGCATTCTCCAGGCCGTCGATGACTTGGGCCACGTCCTTGAGCAGCACCGGCGCGTTGTTGCGGTAGGCGATAATCACCTCCTTGTAGGCGTCCGCGTTGGTGATCTGGTCGTTGGACGAGATGGTGTAGAATTGGTAGCGGCCGTCGAGCGAGCCCTTGGGGCCCGACACGTTGGCGGCGGCGATGGCTCCCCTGAGGTCGGCCATGCTGAGCCCGTAGGAGGCGAGACGCGACAGGTCAGCCTGGATGCGCACCGCCGGCTTGATGCCGCCTTCCACCGAGACGTGGCCGACGCCCGACACGGAGGCCAGGCGCTGCCCGATGAGCGTGTCGGCGAGGTCCGAGATGGCGCGCAAGGGGATGGTGTCGGAGGTGAGCGCCAGCGTGATGATGGGCGCATCAGCCGGGTTCAGCTTGGCGTAGGTGGGCGGGTAGGGCAGGGTGCGCGGCAGCGTCGAGCCAGCGGCGTTGATGGCGGCCTGCACGTCCTGGGCGGCAGCGTCGATGTCGCGGTTGAGACTGAACTGGAGCGTGACCTGGCTAATACCGTAGGATGAAGTGGACGTCATCGACGAGAGCGCGGGGATCTGCCCGAGATTGCGCTCCAGCGGCGCCGTGACGAGGTTGCCCATGGTCTCCGGGTTGGCGCCCGGCAGCTGTGTCGACACTTGGATGGTGGGGAAGTCCACCTGCGGCAGCGACGAGATCGGTAGCCACCAGTAGCCGAGGAGCCCGCCCAGCGTGACGGCAAGCGCCAGCAATGCTGTGGCGATCGGCCGGGCGATGAAGGGCCCAGAGACGCTCATCTGACTCTCATCTGGCCCTTATTCCTTCGAGTTGCCTTCCGCCTTGCGCAGCTTGGCCGCCGCGGCCTTGCACTCCTCGGAAAGCTGCGGCGCGCTCGCCTGCAGGCAGGCGCGGATGGCGCCGCGGTGCTCGACGTTGGCACAGAACTTTTGGATATCGGTGGCGCAGGCGGCCCGGATGCCGGCGCGCCGATCGGCTTTGGCGACAACTTCCACGGAGCTGGCACTGGCAGCAGGCGCCTCCCCCTGGGGTGCGGCGACGGCAACGCTGGCACCGTCCTTGAGACGCGAGAAGCCCGTGGTGACGACCTGGTCGCCGGCGGCGATGCCGTCCGCGATCACGGACTGCGTCTCGGACTGGTGGGTTAAGGTGATCGGCCGCAGGCTCACGCGCTCGTCGGGCTGGACGACGTAGGCGAAGGTGCCGCTGGGTCCGCGCTGGACCGCCGGCGTTGGGATCACCACCACCTGCATGAGCGTGTCGATCAGTAGCCTGACGTTGACGAACTGGCCAGGCCACAGCTGCAGGCTGGCGTTGGGGAACTCGGACTTCATCCTGACCGTCCCGGTGGTCGGATCGACCTGGTTGTCCACCACCTTAAGGGTGCCGCGGTCGAGGGTGGACTTCGCGTCGGTGTCGAGCGCTTCGACCGTGAGCACGCCTTTGGCCTGCGCCTGCTGCACCTTGGCCAGCTGCTGCTGAGGCAGAGTGAACAGCACGCTCACGGGGCGCAGCTCGGTGATGACGACGATGCCCTGACTGGCATCGGAGCCGCGCACAAGATTGCCCTCGTCAACCAGACGGATGCCGGTGCGGCCGTCGATGGGGGCAAGGATGGTGCAGTATTCCAGGTACGCCTTGGCGTTGGCGATCGCGGCCTCGTCCACCTTGATCTGCGCCAGGAGCTTGTCGACAGCGGCTACCTGCGTATCGATGCTCTTCTGCGACACGATGCTGGCACCGAGCTTGACGTAGCGGTCGAGATCGCGGCGGGCATTGGCGAGGTCGGCCTCGTCTAGCACCTGCTTGGCGACGGCTTGATCGAGCTGAGCCTGATAGGTGGAGGGATCGATCTTGGCCAGCACGTCGCCGCGCTTCACGTCCTGGCCTTCCTTGAAGTTGATGCTCAGGATGCGCCCATCCACCTGGGCACGCACGGTCACCGTGTTGCGCGCCTTGGCGGTGCCGACGCCTTCGAGGTAGAGCGGCACGTCGCTTATTTGTGCGCGTGTGGCCGTGACCGGCACAGGCCCGCTAGCCAAGAGCTTGGCGCCGCGGCGCCCGGTGAACTGATTCTGGACGGAGGGCAGGGTCGAGGCGTAAATGATCAATCCGGCGAGGCCCGCGACCACCGCCATCGCAAGCACCCGCTTCAGCAGCTTAATCACTGGCAATTCCTTCAAGGCGGGGCGCTCGGTCCCGTGATATTGCGGCATTCCTGACTCGCGCCCCTCTTCAACTGATGGCCGGCCAAGAACGCACAACCCTTGCAGCCCGGCTCGTTAGCGCTGAACGCTGCGGCAGCGCATGAACCGTCGCGAGGGGTTGGGGTTGAATGTTCGTTCACTTGGATGCCGCCGCGCGGCTTCCCCCAATCCCACCAGCGGGCAAGCGTCAGGGGAACCATAGCGGGTATCGGGTAAGCGTGCCACTAGATCGAATGGTCTCGCCGGAGCAATTCAGCCGGGCTGTGGCGGGGGTGCCCGGCGCCTGTCCGCGGCGAAGAGGCGCCGCCGCCCGTCAGCTCTTGCCCTTTGCCTTGGCGGCGGCCCGTTCGGCACGCGCGGCGCGGCAGCCCTCAGACAACTCGCTCTGGTGCTGTTCCAGGCAGGCGCGCAGCATGCCCTTGCCGCGTTCGATCTGGGCGCAGAACTTCTGCACGTCGGCGGAACAGGCGGCGCGCATCTTCTGGCGCATCTGCATGACCTCGTCCGACGGCGGTGCGGCCGGCGCGGCCGGGGCCTGGGCCTGGGCGATGGCCCCTGCCGGCAGCAGCAGGAGCAACAGCAAGGTCGTGCGGGTCGTGAGGCTCATACTCACAAGTCCTCTCGCTTTGCAGCCCGGAACGAGCTGATGACCCCCACCAAACGGGCCCCCGTTCCCGACCCGTCGCCGTGAGCAAAAAAAAGAGGGCCGCTATGGCCCTCTTGTCCTGCGCAGACCGTCATCCGACGGAGTTTACTGGAGTCCTTCCACACACACCGTGGCGAGGCCGCGGAAGTTCAGGCGCTTCGCGTACACCATGTCGACTTGGCGTATAGCCCGCTCCCAGCCCCTCAAGTCGAGCGGGCGGGTGCGTTCGCCCTGCCGGATCAGCGCGCGCACCGGGATGTCGTCAGGGACGCCGTTGGCATAGACCACCTTGAGGTCGAGCATCTCCACGTCGTTGCCCCTGGCCACCAGGCGGATCGCCTTGAAGCGGCCCTCGCGGCGGCCGACGCGGATCGTGTCGCGATCGACGCCCAAGAAGCTCACCTGCTTGCAGCCAAGCTCAACCCAGTCGCCGCGCTGGGCCTGGGCGTCGGTGGCCGCGAGCCCGGTGCAGACAAGGGCGGCGACGGCGGTCGCAGCAAGAATGCGCATAACGAGTGCTCCTCCATCTCAGCTTGTTGAGAAGCTGGGAACGCGGTGGACGGTACAGATCCGTCATAGATCCGCGGCCTGCTGCCCGATGACATTGCAAAAACGAAGAGGGCCGCCGAAGGGCCCCCCTCTTGCCATGGTCCTCGCCGGAAATGGCAGATTCTTCTACTGCAGGCCCTCCACGCACACCGTAGCCTGACCCTTGAAGTTGGGGATGGTGATGTAGGTCATGTCGACGCGGTTGATCACCCGCTCCCATCCGCGCAGCTCAAGCGGGCGTGTGCGCTCGCCCTGCCGGATCACGGCGCGGACTGGGACGTGGTCGGGTTCGCCGTTGCCGTACACGACCTTGAGGTCGAGGATGTTGATGTCAGCCCCGCGCACGTGCAGGCGAATTGACTTGAAGCGTCCATCGCGCCGGCCGACCCGGACCGTGTCGTGATCGACGCCGAACAAGGAGACGCGCTGACACCCGAGCTCGCTCCACTCCGGCCCATAGCCTGGAGCGGGGCCGGGCCCTGGTCTCGCGCCAATGGGTGGCAGCTGGGCCGGGCTGGCGCCGAAGCGCGCCGGCTCACCGTACACCTTCATCACCGCACGGCCCTCGAAGCTCGGTCGCGAGCGGTAGATCATCTCGATGCGCTGCAGATACTTGCGATCGCCACGCAGGTCGACAGGCTGGTCCTGCCCTTCCCGAATCTGCTGGTTGACCTGGAAGTCCTCCCAGTATCCGTTGAAATAGACGAGGCGCAGGTTGATGAGGTAGATGTCGCTCCGCTCCGCGATCAGATGTAGACGGCGGAACCCGCGATCGCGCCACCAATCCTCCGACTGCCCCACGTTGATGGCATCGCGGTCAACGCGGAAGTTTACTTGCCTTTCGCCCAGCAGCACCCACTCCCGGTCCCATCGCTGCGCTATCGCTTGTGCGCTCAAGGCGCCCGCCAGCACCAGCGCAGCCGCGAGCACTGACAACCTTCTCCAAGGCATCGCAAAGTCTCCCATGTGGAGTAATGAAACCCTTCCCCGAGGTGCGCGAGGCCATCGGCCCTCATCGCGGCACCATGATGGCCGTGCGCTGCAGAATCTTTTTAGCAGGAGGCGGCTTGACAGGAGGCGGTTCGGGGCGGCATCACGCTCATCGCGCCTTGCGGTTGCGACACGCGCCCTGCGCAACCGTGGGGTCGGCGGGTACGGCGCGTTAGCCAACGTGACGCATCAATACTTAACTGAGCAGCCGTAGGGCCGGGTCGCGGCCACCGCGACGGGCCGGCCTGCGGCCACCGCATCCAGGGCCTCGCGCACGTAGTTGCGAGCGCCCCTGACGCTGGAGGAGTTGGCGGTCGGCCGGTCGTCGATTGCGCCCATGTAGACGAGCGTGCCGGCGCCGTCGATGACGAACATATGCGGCGTGGTACGGGCATCGTAAAGGTGGCCGAGCGTGCCGTTGGGGTCGAGCACGACGGCAGTTGGGTGCGCCTTGCGGCCCGCGGTGATCGCATCGGCTTGGGCTGCCTCCACGTAGCCCTGCTCCCCGGCGCGGGAGGAGACGACGGTGAGCCAGATCACGCCCGCAGCCGTCGCGTCCGCCTGCAGGGCCTGCATGTTGCCAGTGGCGTAATGCTTGCCCGTGTAGGGGCACTCGTGGTTGGTCCATTCGAGGACAACCGTCTTGCCACGGTAGGCCGCCAGCGTGTGCTGCGCGCCCTTGGTGTCGGTGGCGGTGAAATCCGGCGCGGGTCTGCCGGTCTGCGGGGCCGCGCGTGCCGGCTGGCCGGGGGTCGTCAGAACGGAGGCGGCGGCTGAGGCCGCCAACGCCCTCAGCGCTTGGCGTCGCGTCAGGGGCATGTCGGGCTCCTTGGCATGCGGTCGCGTTGGCTTGCGCTCGCGATCCGTTCGCACGTCCGGAGACTAGCGGCTGCGGGCCAAGCGGAAAATGACCGTCCCGCCTCGCCGGCCATCACATGCCCGTGTGGGCCGGCGCCCGGCGGCCGCGGTCGGGACAGGTGTGCACAGGATCGCGGCAGTTTCGCAAGGGCGGGACGCAAAAGTCGCCACAATGGCGCCCCGTTAATGGCCCTCGACTAAAAAACGCAACCAGCCCAGATGAACCGACACGCGCCGGCCCCCGTACAAACACGATGTTGCCCGATTGCCAGCCAGCGCCATGGATCTTGCGGCCGCCGGGATTGTCTGCTGGTAAGTGTTGGCGCCGCCGGTTAAATTTGCGCGTACCCTGGAGAGTGCGATGTTCAGAAGAATGTTGTTGGCTGCGTGCGTAAGCTTTGCAGCCTCCCTCAGTGTTGCGTCCGGGTCAGCCGGCGCCCAGTCCGCATCTCCATCCGGTAACGGTAATACCTATCAGAAGAGCCCGCGCGTTGGGGCGGCGCCCCATCGCGCCGCCGCCGGTGCGACTGCGGAGCCGTCAACCATTGACGCCTTGGACCCGGTGCCGGCGGAGACGATGGCACCCGAGTCCACCGAGCCAGCCGAAACCCCTGACCAATCCAATGACCAATCCAAGGCGTCCGGGACACCGGAGCCGTCGGCTCCCGCGGCCGAGAGCGTGGCACCTGGGCCGGCGGCACCGGCTGCGCAGGTTGTCGAAGTTGACCCGATCGTGGCGCAGGTGCGCCAGCAGCTGACGACAGCAAAACAGTTGCCCGACGCGACGCCTGCCGAGCGGACGGCGCTGGCGGCGTTCTATGCCGCTCGGACTGCGCCCATCTGGGTGACGGCCGACGGCTTCACGCGGCGCGCGCGGCACGCCATGGAGGAGATCGCTAGGGCCGACGATTGGGGGCTGTCCGCGAAGGCCTTCGCCCTGCCGGTGCTGACGGGCGGTGGTCTCGCGCCGGCGGCGCTGGCAGAGGCTGAGATCAAGCTCGGCGTGGCTGTGCTGAAGTACGCCCGTTACGCCCGCGGCGGCCGGCTCGACCCGGCCCAGATCAGTCGCAACTTCGATCAAAAGCTCAGCCTGCGCGATCCCAAGGTGGTGCTGGAGACGGTGGCGGGGCTGGAGACGCCCGGCAGCTACCTGCGCGCGCTGCATCCCCAGCACCCGCAGTTCGAATTGCTGCGCCAGGCGCTGCTCAAGTCCCACACCGGGGCCGCCCAGCTCGAGGCGGAGGCGGTCGTGCAGCTGCCCGAGGGGCCGACCTTGAAACTCGGCATGCAGCACCCCGACGTTGGGCTGTTGCGTCACCGCCTGAAGCTGGCAGCGCCAGAGGGGGCCGAGGACGTCTATGATCGGCAGGTGCAGGAGGCCGTGGCCGAGTTCCAGCGCAAGAACGGCATGCGGCCCGACGGCGTACTGCGCGCACGTACCCGCGTGGCGCTCAACGGTGCTGACACGCCGGCACCGACCGTTGGCCCCGAGGAGCAGCGCCTCATCGTCAACATGGAGCGCTGGCGCTGGATGCCCGAAGACATGGGCGAGTTCCACGTGTGGGACAACATCCCCGAGTTCCAGACACGCGTGGTGAAGAATGGACGCGTCATCCACCAGGCCAAGATCATCGTGGGCCGGGTGGACACGCAGACCACGATCTTCTCGGCCAACATGCGCTACATCGTGTTCGGGCCCGAGTGGGGCGTGCCGGACTCCATCAAGATCAAGGAGCTCCTCCCCTACCTGCGGCCGGCGGCCGAGCCCACCTTCTTCGGATTCGGCGGCGGCCCTATCACGGACACGAGCATCCTCGAGAAGCACAATCTGCGCGTGAGCTACAACGGCCAGCCGGTGGACGCGAGCCAGGTCGATTGGACCCAGGTCGACATCCGCAAGTACGCCTTCATCCAGCCGTCCGGGGCCGGCAATGTGCTGGGTGCGGTCAAGTTCCGCTTCCCCAACAAGCACGACATCTACATGCACGACACGCCGCAGCGCGAGCTGTTCGACAAGACGGTACGCACTTTCAGCCACGGCTGCATGCGCGTGCAAAACCCCGGGCGCTTGGCTGAGGTGCTGCTGGAGGAGGACAAGGGTTGGTCCGAGGCGCACGTGCGTGAGCTGATGGAGCGCGGCGGCAACAACGAGGTGGTACTGACGAAGCGGATTCCCGTGCACATCACGTATTTCACCACCGTCGCCTCCGAGGACGGCCAGGTGAAGTCGTTCCCCGACATCTACGGGCACGACAAGCGCGTGGCCCTGGCGCTGGCGGGCCGTCCGCTGCCCCTGGAGCCTCCGTCCCTACCAACCGCCGAGAGCATGCCGACCAAGCAGGAGGTGATGGAGGTGCGGCGTGGCCGGCCCGCCGACCAGAGTAAACAAGACCTATTCTCGTCCCTCTTCGGGAACTAGCTTAGCTACTTCCCGGCGCAAAATTGGGGAGTCTGAGACGGCCGGTCAACGGCGTCGGCGCAGCAATGCCCCACCGGGGCGGCCGGCGGGGGTGTGCGCGCAGCGTTGACGGGAAGAGCTACGGGCAGGCCTGCTTTTGCATGGCCCGTCCGATGTTGACGAGGTTGTCGGCGATCACGCCGAGCCCGACCCAGCGCTGCATGCCGTCCTCGCCCTTGTAGCGGCAGCGGGTGAGGCCGTGCCTGCGCTTGACGACGCTGATGCGTCCCTCGCAGCCGGTGCGCCATTTCTGGCCGTTGCGGAACCAGCGCTTCTTCTGCTCGCGTCTGCGTTCCTTGCTCTTGGTGGAGCGATTGGGAATGCACACGCGCTTGACGCCCTTGGCTTTGGCGGCTGCCTCGTTCCTGGCGGAGTAGAAGGCAGCGTCAGCCGCAACCAAGTAGGGGGTGCGCCCGACTTTGGCCTCGTGCACTTCGATGGCCGGGATCAGCAGGTCCGCATCGCTGGGTCTGCGGGCGTAGACCTCGTAATCGGTGACGATCTGGTTCTCCGCCTCCTGCAGCTTCACCATCTTGCCGAACTCGTTGGGCTTGGCCGCCTTGCCTTTGCGGATCACCTCCGTCGACGGCTCGAACAGGCTCAACAGCTTGCCTTCAGCGCGCGTCTCGCCGCGGAAGATGCGTGCCCTGGTCTGCCGCATCACCTGCCTGACGAGCGGAACCATGGTCTGAAGCTCTTCGCGCAGGCCCTCCAGTGCCATCTGCTTCAAGATGGTCCTGGACCGCTTCACGCCAGTGGCGATCTCCTCGGCGAAGCGCCGCGCCTGTCCGACCACACGGCTGGTGGCATGCAGCAGTGCGCCGTAGGCCGACTTTAGCTTCTCCTGGCTCTGCCGGCCTTTGGCGCGCGCCGCCCGTGCGATCTCCAATACCTTGAGCTTCACGCTGCGACTGCGGTCGCGCAGCTCTTCGCCGGCCTTGCCCGCGATCTTGGTGATCTTTCGCATGGTGCGAGTCAGCACCCTGACCCCATCCCCCAGCAGGCTCGAGTCTGTGGGGTAGTGGATGTTGGTCTCCACCACCGTCGTGTCCACGCGCGATGCGCCGCCCTTTGATCACTCCGTTCTCGCGGGCTACGGCCACCATCCTGGCGTGAACCCGCTCCAGCGCCTGCGGCCCCACCGCCACGCCCCAGCGGCCCATGGTCTTGGCGTCGGGCACCTTGGCGCTGCCCACACGCGTGAAGTCGCGGTACACCAGATTGGCGCGCACCTCGCGCTCCAGCACCTCGTAGCTCCAGTTGCGGATGTGCTTGAGGACCAGCAGGCGCAGCACCACCTCTGCCGGTACGCCTCTACGACCGCGGCTGCGGCTCTTGGGATGGCGCTTGCCCAGAGCCTCGTACACGGCCGCCACCATCTCTTCGTCGGCCAGCACCTGGTCGGCGGCCTCCATCCAGTGATCGCGAAGATCGCTCACCTCCTCGGCGATCAACCCGTCGCCGAAGGCGAGCTGGGCGCGGCGCATCTCAATCACTTGGTCTTCCTCCCGCGCTTCGTCGCCCTCGCCGCTGGACGCAGCAGCTCGTGATTGAGCTCGCAGATCGCCTCGATCGCCTCCTTCAGCTCATGGTAATTGCGCAGCCACCGGCGAACCTCTTCGACCCGCTCGCGACGCACGCTCAATTGGCGGGTGCCACCGCCGGGATAGCTCACCGTCAGAACGAACACCCGGTGCCCTTCACCGCGCGTGCACTTCGGGCAACCGCTCCGGTGACGCACGGTGCGCTCCAACAGCGCGCCGCGCACAAGCTCGCCCGTCACCGGCAGCTTGCCGACGAGCTTCTCGCGTGCCTGAAGGGTTCGATCGCGAATCATCTGCATAGATGAATCATGACCGCCAAACGCAGTCAATTGGGCGCCACACAAAATCCGCTCAACCCTGCAGTTTTTTGCCGCCCCGTGCGACTCTCTCGCACCGATCTGAGCCGACAATTTTGCGCCGGGAAGTAGCTAGATGGCCGGCCACTTCGGTGACCAATTGGATGGTCCGGCCGTGCTCCTGCCCCGCCAGGCAATGCGCGGCGCGGAGCGCACCGAGTTGCTGCTTCAAGTTGTGGCGCACCGAGCTCGCACGAGCGTAGCCGATTTCAACGCAGTTCCCCCAAGCTGGTCAGCTGCGTCATCTCCACAACCCAACATCTCACAACCCAACATCCCACAACCCAACGCCTCGCCGATGATGCGGACCAGGCCCTCGACCGTCTGTGCACTTTGTGCATCTCGCGGGTTTGCGATCCGCACGAGCGGCATCGATGAACCCAACGTCCGTTGGCATCCCCCAGGCAAGTCCCGCTGCACCCGACGCTTGCGGTTCAACCGGGACCAAACATGATTTAACCATTGTTTAACCCATGGACCATTGTTGCTTGTGGATCACCTCCCCACAAAACGACGCCGCAGTCGTGCCCTGATGTCGACGTATAGACGGCCAGGGCCGCAAGTGCGGACGAAACTTGGGCGATAATGAGCGCGAGTTCGACGGCGCTCAGCTCATACACAAAGCACGCCGCGGCCTCGTAGGAACGGGGACGAGCTGTGCGTGCCCAGCTGAAAATCAATCTGATTCTGCTTGTGGTGGCCGCGATCGTGCTCGAGTTGTTCGCGGTGATCTCAGCGCCCTTCCTGGAGAGCATGGCTCGGACGGAGGTCTTGCAGAAAGCCCGTCTCATGATGGAAGCTGCAGCGGCTATTCGCAACTACACCTCCGATGAGATTGCACCACTGTTAAATGCAAAGTCAGATGGCGACAAATTTCATCCGCAGACCGTGCCAGCCTACGCGGCACGTAAGAATTTCGCGTTGCTGGCAAGCAAATTCACCGACTACGCCTATCGCGAGGCGGCGCTCAATCCAATCAATCAATCAAACCGTGCAACTGATTGGCAGGCTGACATCATAAATGAATTCCGCCGAAATGCCTACAAAAAAGAGATGATCACGGAGCGTGACACGTCTAACGGCCGTGTGCTTCACCTTTCACACCCCATCATTAACAGCGAACCTTGCCTCGCATGTCATGGGTCGGTCGACAAAGCTCCGAGATCGATGATCGCGGCGTACGGAACACAGAATGGCTTCGGCTGGCACGTGAACGAAGTCGTTGGCGCTCAAATCGTCTCGGTGCCTATGGCGGTAGCCTTGGCGCATTCCGCAAGGGTCCGCAATCTCTTCATCGGTGTACTGGCGGGCGTGCTCCTGCTGCTCATTGGGCTTTTCAACGTACTGCCGATCCTCTTGACGACCCCTTCGCGCTTCGACGCGCGACCAGGAAAGATCGTGCATCTGCCGGCGGCTGAGCCTATCAAAGCGTTCGGTCACGGCTTGTTTGTAGCAGGCGTAGTGGTCGTCATCATCAGATACGTGGCAATCTATGCGAGGGAGGGAGTCCCCGGCCTCGAGGAGGCGTTCGATCCGTTTGCACTTGGCAGCTACGTCAGCGTCGCAGCTCTCGTGCCAGGTATGCTCATTATACGCTTGGCGAGGTATTTGGCACGAAAGGCAATTTGACGCCCGTAGTTCGCTTGCACGGGAGAAATTAGGACCAAAAGAGGCGTCGTCAACGAAGCGACGCGAGACGACCACCCTGTCGCTGGCTGCCGCTTGCCCTGGATGCCCCTCGCGGGCAGACGCCGACGCGCCACTTATGATCAGAGAGCATCAACGCGGCTGCTTCGTCGTCCGGACCTGGAAGCAGCAAAGCCATGCTGCCGAGTGGACCTCCCCTCGCCCCTCGCCCACCATTCTAGTATCTCCCTCGGCGAGGGGGTGAGCGCGTTGTACAATCGGCATCGGCTGAGCCTCGGTAGCAGTATCGGGAAGGGCGGCTTGCGTCATCGTCGATCGCGTAATCCTCACCACTTGACGGGGCGCCCGGTCGAGTGGCGTATGGGCTGGTGCAATCTTGCAGGCAAATGCCATCCGGCCCGGCCCTGCTGATGAAATCGACGCGCCTCCGGTAGGCGCAGATGATGACGGTCCATGCCCAACGACACGCGCAACATCACCCGACATGATGACCGGTTCCGGGACACCATTCTGGCGTTGCCGCTCGCAATCTATGTGACCGATGCCACCGGCCTGATCACCTTCTTCAATCCCGCCGCTGCCGAACTCGCGGGCCGAACGCCCCAAATTGGTCGCGACC
>JAFMSC010000565.1 GCA_017353825.1 Hyphomicrobiaceae bacterium
TCTACCGCTCGCGCTTTCGCCCCCTCAAGCACACGCTGTCAGGCCGCGACGAGCGCGTCGTCCTCAAACTGCTGGTCGATGGTGACAGCGACAGGGTGGTGGGCTGCCATATCCTCAGCCCGGACGCGGCCGAGATCGTGCAGATGGCGGCGATCGCGCTGAAGATGGGCGCCACCAAGGCCGATTTCGACGCCACCGTGGCCCTGCACCCGTCGATCGCCGAGGAGCTGGTGACAATGCGCGACAAGGTGCCGGCGCCGCATCCGCCGTCGCCCGAGGCGCCGCTGCCTGAAAAGAAGGGCTACGATGAAACGGCTTGAGGGTCGCATCGCGCTCGTGACTGGGGCCGCCTCCGGCATCGGTCACGCCACGGCCCGGCTGTTCGCCGAAGAAGGTGCGCACGTCTACCTGGCCGACGTTGACGGGCCCGGTGCCGAGACGGCGGCTGGTGAGTTGGTGGCGGCTGGCCTGGCCGCAACGCCGATCACGGCCGACGTGTCGCTCGGCCAAGACGTGACCGCCATGTTCCGAGCGGTGGAGATCGGACACGGCCGCCTCGACGTGCTGGTCAACAACGCCGGGCTCAATGTCCGTGCGGACTTCCGGCATCTGAGCGATGCCGACTGGGCCAAAATCCGCGAGGTGAACCTCGACGGCGTGGTGCGGGTGGCGCGCGACGGGTTCGCCCTGCTCAGCGCCTCGGGGCGCGGCTCGCTCATCAACGTCGCCTCGATCATGGCGCATCGAGGCCTGCGCCAGCTCACCGCCTATTCGGCGACCAAGGGCGCGGTGACGGCGCTGACCCGCGGGCTGGCCGTGGAGTATGCGCCGTTCGGCATCCGCGTGAACGCGCTGTGCCCCGGCTTCGTGCACACGGGCCTGACGGCGCGGGCTTTGAAGAACCCCGCGATCGAAAGGGCGCTGGTGGACTCGACCGCGCTGCGCCGCCTCGGCCAACCCGAGGAGGTGGCCAGGGTAGCGCTTTTCCTGGCTAGCGACGAAGCCTCCTACGTCACGGGCGCCGAGCTCGCCGTCGACGGGGGCATGTCGGCGGCGCTGTGACGGTGTGACCCTCGCCTTCAAGCCTGCCACGCCTGCTCAAAAGTCTCCGGCGAGTCTGACCCGTTTCGACATCGCGAGAGCCTCATCGGTCGGTCATCGCCGGCCGGACCCTTGGCATAGGTCGCCGCGGGCGACGTAGGGTCGTTGCCAACGCAGGCAGGATGGTTTGGCGTCGAAGGCCCCCACCATTCGCTTGATGAGACTTAGCGCGAAGTTCCCTCTCCGCGGCGGGTTGGCCTAACCTGCCCCGCCATATTCGACCACGTCGGCCGCCAACCGATCGACCGTCTCCGGCGCGGTGTCCCATGCGCACATCAGGCGGAAGCCATCGCCCCAGGGATAAAAGCGCCAGCCCTTCTGCTTCAGCCCCTCCGCCGCGCCCGCTGGCAGCCGTACGAACACCGCGTTGCTCTCCACGGGGGCCATCAGATCGACGCCCGGCACCTTGGCAATGGCCTCCCACAGCCTGCGCGCCATGGCATTGGCATGCCAGGCGTTCTTGAGCCACGCGCCGCTCCCGAGGAGGCCCACCCAGGGCGCCGCCACCAGGCGCATCTTGGAGTTGAGATGGCCGGCCTGCTTGACGCGCCATTCGAACTCGCAGGCCAGCCCCTTGTCGAAGAACAGCACGGCCTCGCCCACGGCGAGCCCGTTCTTGACCCCGCCGAAGCAGAGCACATCCACGCCTGCCCGCCAGGCAAGCTCCGCCGGCGCACAGGCGAGCGCGGCCACGGCGTTAGCGAAGCGGGCGCCGTCCATGTGCACCTTGAGGCCGAAGCGCCGCGCCGCCTCGGTGAGGGCCGCAAGCTCGTCGCGGGTGTAGACGGTACCCATCTCGGTGGCCTGGGTGAGCGAAAGGGCCCTCGGCTTGACGCTGTGCACGCCGCGGCCGCTCGCGGCCAGCGCCTCCACCGCCGCCGGCGTCAGCTTGGCGAGCGGCGTGTCGACCGTGAGCAGGGCCGCTCCGCCGCTGAAGAAGGCTGGCGCGCCCGCCTCGTCGGTGGCC
Source organism: Hyphomicrobiaceae bacterium (assembly GCA_017353825.1). Classification (GTDB taxonomy): domain Bacteria; phylum Pseudomonadota; class Alphaproteobacteria; order Rhizobiales; family Hyphomicrobiaceae; genus AWTP1-13. The sequence goes on from JAFMSC010000565.1 coordinate 2,069, forward strand.
ACATGGCTTTCCGCGTGCGCGATGACCGCATGGTAGGGGCGGCACAGCTGTGCCAGCGCCAGGGAGTTGGCCGCAGTACCGTTGAACGCGAAGAATACCGCGCAGTCGGTCTCGAACAGCGCCCGCAGGCGCTCGCACGCCCGCTCGGTCCAAGCATCCTCGCCGTAGCCCATCGCATGGCCTTGCCGGTTGGCCGCAACCAGCGCGTCGAGGGCCTCGGGGCACAGGCCGGCGTTGTTGTCGGAGGCGAATTGCTGGGGCATTTGCTGGGGCGTTTGCTGGGGCATTTGCTGGGGC
>JAFMSC010000035.1:0-1219 GCA_017353825.1 Hyphomicrobiaceae bacterium
GAGTTTGGGGGCCTGGCAGCAGGTCGCAGGCTATGGCCCGCGCCCGGCATAGCCAGATCAGCCCCGCACGGACACCTTCACCGTCTGGGGCGCGCCGGAGGTGGCGCCGCTGCGGTCGGCGACCACGATGTCGAAGTTGGCCTGCTCGGTGCCGCGACCGTTGTGCACGAATGCGACCTGTCCTGCTTCAAGGTCGGCCTGGGTGAAGGTGGTCACTGCCCTGTGCGGGGCGTTCGCCAGCACCACGTAGCCGTTGCGGGCGTTGGACACCGCAAACGTCAGGTCCACGGCGTCGTCGTCGGGGTCCAGCGCGTTGAGGTCCTGCAAGGTGATGGGCACCGAGCCGCCCCGCGAGACCTCCAACTGCAGGTCGCCGGCGATGGTGGGGGGCACGTTCCTAACCTCTGCGCTCAGGTTGCCGCCCACCTCCAAAGCGAGCTTACCGTACTGGATGTTGCCGCTGACGTTGCCGGACGAGCGGATGTCGATGAGATGCTTGACCACCACGTCGCCCTGGAGCGTGCCGTGGATCTCGGCGTTGTCGGACTTCACCTTGCCGAACAGCCGGCCGTTGGGATGCACCAGCACCGTCTTCGCCGCTACGTCGCCCTCAAGATAGCCGAACACCTCAAGTTGCCGGCAATTGCGCAGCTCCCGCACGCCGCGGATGACCGTGTCCTCTGTGACGATAAGCACACCATTGTCAGCCACTGATCTGCCCCGTATCCCCCGTCAGCCCCCGGTCAGCCAGAATCGGGGGCAAGGTGGCAGGAATTTGGCCGAAAATCTTCGACGACACAAGCGGTAGCCGGCTGACGCCGCGCGCGCTTCGTGCCAGGGTGGCGGCCGGCACAACCAAGGCCGGCAATGTATCACTCGGGAGAAACGTTCCAATGCGAGCCATCATCGCCTATCTGACCGCCAAGCCCGGCATGGAGGCGAAATTCAAGGAGGCCATGACGGCGCAGGCGCAGCGCTGCCTCGCCAACGAGCCAGGCTGCTTGCAGTTCGATGTCTGCCAAGACCCGAAGTCGCCGACGCGCTTCGTCATGCTGGAGGTCTACAAGGACGATGCGGCCATTAAGGCGCACCAGGACAGCGTTCACTTCAAGGACTTCCGCCCGGTGGTGAGCGAGCTGGTGGCCGAGCGCACGGTGGAGGTGTTCACCATCGTTTCGGAGGGCAAGCCCAAGCGGTAGGGCCGCGCCCGCCCGGCGGG
>JAFMSC010000035.1:1229-18366 GCA_017353825.1 Hyphomicrobiaceae bacterium
AGAACCGCAGCAAACCGGGATCGCGCTCCTATCATATCCGATTGCTGCGGCCGCCCTGGCGGCGCCCGAGTGGGTCGCCGCCAGCTGGCCTCAAGGGATCTGGCGTCGGATCGGGGGGCGGCACGCCCCTTGCTTTGGTGCATCGTGGCTCGGTTCGTCGCCGGCCTCGGCGCCATCGTCGTCGGGCTGGTGCTCGGCGACGGCTCGCGGCACCAGGACTAGATTGGACGGCTGCGCGCAAGCATACTGGGTCTCGCTCTAATTAGCCAAGCTAGGCCTCAGGCGCGATCCCGCGCAGGAACTGTGCCCGCTGGGTGGCGGCGTTGAGGAATAGGGAATGATCATTGGTGGCCAGCACGAAGCGGGCGCCCACGCCGATATAGCGGCGCGCCAGCTCCTCGTCGTAGATGCCGCCCATGCCCAGCACCTTGCCGTGGCGGCGGCAGGCGGCGCCGACCGTCTCATAGGCTGCGCGAATGCGGTCGTGGCCGAGCTCGCCCGGAATGCCCATCTCCAGGGTCAGGTCGTTGGTGCCGATCAGCAGGGCATCGATGCCGGCAATGGCGGCGATGGCCTCGGCGTTCTCGACGGCCTGTGGTGTCTCGATCATCGGGATGATCAGCAGCTCGGCGTTGAGGACGGCCTGCTGCGCCGCGGCCGTGGGCGGGCGGTAGCCGAAAGCGGCATTGGAGCCGCCGGTCGAACGGTGCCCCATGGGCGCGAACCGGAACGCCTCGACCAGCCGCTCAGCCTCCTCGGGCGTATCGACGTGGGGCACGACGAGGCCGAGGGCGCCGTTGTCGAGCGCGCGCGTGCCTTCGTCGAGGGCGCCCGCGCAGATGCGCACGATCGGCACCACCCCGAGGCCGAGCGCGGCGATGGCGATCTGCGAGATCTCAGGCGTGGAGATGGCGCCGTGCTCGGCATCGATGAACAGAAAGTCGAATCCAGCCGCCTTGGCGAGGAGCGGAACGGCCGTCCCGCGCAGGTGATGCACGCCTAGTCCGAGCGTCAGCTTCCCGCTGCGGATGCGCTGCAACCCTTCGTTTGCGAGCAGAGGCATGATGGTCCCCGTGTTTGAGTGGTTGTGGCTGGGCGAGGCGGCCGCCCAGCAAACGTAAAGCCCGCATCTGTCATCACCGGAACCTCGCCGAAGGCGAATGTCCCGGACCCCGCGCGCCGGGTCGCGGACTGTCGCCCGTGCCCGTCGGACAATCAATCGATCACGGCCACGGCGTTGATCTCGATGAGGCAGCGAGGGTCGGTGGCGAGCGCGACCACCCGCACGGTCGTCGTTGCCGGCTTGGCGTCACGGAAGTACTCGGCCCAGACCCGGTTGAGGGCGTCCTGGTCGGTGAGGTCGGTGACGAAACGGTTAGCCGTCACCACGTCGGCGAAGGTGGCGCCGGCGGCCTCGAGCCCGCGCTTCAAGTTCTCCAGCGCCGCGCGCGCCTGGCCGGCCATATCGGTCGGCATGCTGTCGAACTCCTCGGCCCGGTGCGGATGGTGATGGTACACCGGCGCCGCCGTCACGCCCGCGAGGTAGACGGTGGTGCCGCCCCTCACCCTGATCGCCGGCGCATACGGCATCCACATGTCAGGCGCATTGGGCCAATCAAGGTGCTCGACGGATTTTGGCATAAGGGCCTCGTTCGGCTGGACTGCTGATCGCATGCTACCGCAAGATTGCGACGCTCCGCACCCGATCATCATGACGTCAACTGCCGCGGCATAATGTTCTGCGTCGTATCCGGTCATGATCGCAAGCTTTCTCGACAGGGAGACTGAAACGAACTCGCAGGGGCGTCGTCTTGGGCGCTTGCCCGGAGACATTGAGGCCGTCGCCTTACGCAAGACTCGTATCCTCAACAATGCCCAGCACGGGGAGGACGTGCGCACTTCCGCCCGCCAATCGCCCGGAGGCTTTGAAGGCTGACCGCGGCGGCCGGATTCGATCCCCCATCAACGACCAGTGGCGGATCGGCTTCGTTGGGAGAGAGGGCCCTGCCCACGGCGTCGGGATCGTCGACTATCGCTGATCAGCTCCGCCGCCGGATCGCCGACGATTTCAAGGCGATCCGGCCGCGGGCGGCCTCGTCGGATCGAAACAAGGAAAAGATGTCAGAATTTCTCGTCGCCCGTCCTGCGGTGCGGATCCGGAAAATCGCGGTAAAGTGCCGCTCGAAAATTCTCAACGCGCGAGTTGACCGCCTGGTGGAGGCTCTCGACCGGGTCGGCGCGGGACGACACGGCTTGGAACGCACGCTCTAGCTGGTCGAGGTCTTGCGTTTCGATCGCGATGTGGAACTCGCCCAAGCCGGCAAGCCCGAGACCCAGCTTGCGCCGCGTCAGGCGAAACCCGGCGATGTGCCCATCCGCTTTGAGCTTGCCGAGATAACGGCCGACATTCACGGCGAACTCGACGTCTCCCTGACCTGGTTTAAGGTCGCACCAGATGTGATAAATATCCATCTATCGGCCTCGCGCGTTCTATTGCATGCAGTCACATCCGGAACACGCCCCAGTTTGGCCCGCGGATCGGAGCATTGAGAGTGGCGGAGAGGGCGAGGCCCAGCACGCGCCGCGTCTCCTGCGGGGTGATGATGCCGTCATCCCACAATCGTGCTGTCGCAAAATATGGGTGCCCCTCGCGCTCATACTGGTCAAGGACGGGCTGCTTGAAGGCCGCCTCCTCCTCGGCGCTCCAGGCCCTGCCCTCGGCCTCCAGGTTCTCGCGACGCACGCTGGCCAGCACGCTGGCGGCCTGGGGGCCGCCCATCACGGAGATGCGGGCGTTGGGCCACACGAACAGGAAACGGGGGGAATACGCGCGCCCGCACATGGCGTAGTTGCCGGCGCCGTAAGACCCGCCGATGATGACGGTGATCTTGGGTACCTGTGCGCAGGCCACCGCTGTCACCATCTTGGCGCCGTCCTTGGCGATGCCTCCTGCCTCGGCCGCCTTGCCCACCATGAAGCCGGTGATGTTCTGCAGAAACAGCAGCGGGATCTTCCGATGGCAGGCCAGCTCGATGAAGTGAGCGGCCTTCAGCGCCGTCTCGGAATAGAGGATGCCGTTGTTGGCGAGGATCGCTACGGGATAGCCTTCGATGTGGGCGAAGCCCGTCACCAGGGTCTGAGCGTAGTTGGCCTTGAACTCGTCCATCTCGCTCAAATCGACCAGCCGTGCGATCACCTCGCGCGAATCGTATTGCGTCGTCAGCGAAGGCGGCACCACACCATCGATTTCAGCCCCATCGTAGGCCGGCGGCTTCGGCTGCCGCAGCGGGATCTCCACGCGCTTCACCGTGTTCAGGTTGGCGACAATGGAGCGCACGATCTCCAGGGCGTGCGCGTCGTTGAGCGCGTAGTGGTCGGCAACGCCGGAGCGGCGCGTGTGGACCTCAGCGCCACCCAGTTCCTCAGCACTCACCGTCTCGCCGGTCGCTGCCTTCACCAGGGGTGGGCCGCCCAGGAAGATGGTGCCCTGCCGGCGCACGATCACCGACTCGTCCGACATAGCTGGCACGTAGGCGCCGCCCGCCGTGCACGAGCCCATCACGCAGGCGATCTGGGGCACGCCGAGCGCAGAGAGCGTGGCCTGGTTGTAGAAGATGCGGCCGAAGTGTTCGCGGTCCGGGAATACCTCGGTGTGGTGCGGCAAGTTCGCACCGCCGGAGTCGACAAGGTAGATGCACGGCAGCCGGTTCTCTCGCGCGATCTCCTGGGCGCGCAGGTGTTTCTTCACGGTCATAGGAAAATAGGTGCCGCCCTTGATGGTGGCGTCGTTGCATACGATCACGCATTCTCGCCCGGAGATGCGCCCCACGCCGGTGATGAGCCCGGCGCCATGGATGTCGCCCGAGTAGAGGCCGAAGGCGGCGAGCTGCGACAGCTCCAGGAACGGTGAACCGGGATCGATGAGCCGCACTACACGCTCGCGCGGCAAGAGCTTGCCGCGCGCGGTGTGGCGCTCCTTGAGCTTCTCAGGCCCGCCGGCGGCCGCCTCGGTGCGCTTAGCGGCCAGATCCGCCACCAGCTCCCGCATGGCCGAGGCATTGGCCCTGAACTCGTCAGAGGTTGGGCTTATGAGCGACTTGATTGTTGGCATGATCGCTGCCGCAAGCCACTACAACTTTCCCCCCTTCTGTCTCTCGCCTGGCATACGCTTGGCCGCCTCGACCGGGCCGCCCGCGTCCTTCCAGCCCCGGAAGCCCCCCAGGATGTGCGCAACAGGCTTCAGCCCCATGTCCTGAGCGGTCTTGGCGGCGAGCGCCGAGCGCAGGCCGCCGGCGCAGAAGAACACGAACGTCTTGTCCTCGCCGAACACCGGCTTGAAGTAGGGGCTGGCCGGGTCGATCCAGAACTCCAGCATCCCGCGCGGGGCGTGGAAGGCGCCCGGCACCTTGCCGTCGCGGCCGAGCTCGCGGACGTCGCGGATGTCGACCAGCACCACGTCGTCGCGGCCGACCAGCTTGACCGCCTCGGCTGCCGGGATTTCCTCGATCTCGCGCTTGGCAATCTCCACCATCGACATCGCGCTTGTGGTGATGTGTTGAGGCACGGCAGTCCTCCATATGACCAGCATTTTGGCCGGCAGGTCACGGTTACGCCAACATGTTTACGCCGGCCGCCCTGCGTGCGCCACGTTTCGTTGGCTAAGTCGCGCAAATCAGATAGTTGGGGCCTCAAATGCACACGCGCGCCCTCATGCTTGCAACGCTCTCACTGCTCGCCGCCTGCGCGGCGGTCGTTCCCGGCTACACTCCGCCGCCGTTCAAGGAGACCAAGGTAGTCGAGCCCCTGCGGGCCGGCGACATGGACGCGGAGGAGGTCTACCACATGAGCAACCAGGAGAAGGCCACGGACTGCAAGCACCTGAAGGGCTCCATTTTGGTGACCATCAGCAGGATGCGGCAGCAGGCGAAGGAAGTTCCAACCTCCTCGCTCGCCGTGGGCGCCAACAAGGCGGCCACCACGGTGTTGCGCGGCTCAGACCGAGGGCTCGACCGCGACGCGGAATACAAGCGCGATCGCGCCCGCATCGAGGCCTACAACCGCCATCTCGCATCGAAGAAATGTCCGACCGTAAACATCGAGAGGGAGCTGGCGCGCCCGCCGAAATGAGTGCGCCAAGGCCGGCGAACGCCGGATAGAGACCCAAATTCCGTAAATCGTGAAGGCCAATCGCGAATGGTGGCAAAGCGCCAATCGCCGCTCGCAAGTTTCGCCATCATGGCGCCGGCAGCAACTCCTCCGTTCGGCCCGCCAAATAGTAGATAACGAGCCCCAAGTATTCCTTCGCGATGAAGTCGATGCGCCGCAGCCCCTCGGGCATGGAGCTGTGGAAGCGCAGCGGCTGCAGCCGGCCCGGCGTGCGGTAGTCAACAGGCCACGCCTCGATGGTAAACCCAGCGCGTCGGAAGCAGCCTATGGCGCGCGGCATGTGCCAGGCTGAGGTGACGAGCAGCCAGCGCTCGCCGGGCTTGGGATTGAGAATGCGCGCCGTGAACAGCGCGTTCTCGTAGGTGTCACGCGAGGCCGGCTCCAGCGTGATCCGCTCCCTTGGGACGCCCAGCGCCTCGAACAGGCGCGCTGCCGTCTCCGCCTCCGGCGCGCTCGCCGCAAGCACCGCCCCCGACCCGCCGGAGAAGACGAGGCGGGCCGCGGGAAGGCGACGGACCAGTGCCACCGCCTCGGTGTAGCGCTCCGCCGCCTCGTTGAGCGCTGCCAGCTGGGGGGAGCCGTCGGCATGGCCGTCCTCGGCGCCACCGAGCACGATGATGCCGGCGACGGGCATCTCCGGGGTGAGGGCGGGGCGCGGGAACCGGGTCTCCAGCGGGCGGATCAGGACATCGCCCAGCGGCGTCAGCCCGCAGATGAGAAGTGCGAGGCTGCCGCTCCACAGGAGCTTGCGGCCCAGCCGGCACCATCGCGTGGCGGCGAGCGCGGCGCCGGCCATAACGGCGGCGATCATCAGCGAGGAGGGCTGTAGCAGGAACCATAGGACCTTGGCCAGGAGGAAGAACACAACCTCGCGCGCCCCGCTAGGCCGCAAGGCCGATGATGCGGCGGTAGAGCCGGTCCGCTTCCCCGCGCATATCCAGCCGCGGGGCATCGGGGAAGGCCAAGCGGTCGGGATCGAGCCGCTCCAGCTCGGCGACGGCCCAGGCGTCGATCTCAGCGATGGGCGGCCTCGTGCCAAGCCCCGGCGTCGCGCGCTTTTCGCCCAGCAGCGCCTCCACCGCCCGGCGCGGCGCCGGCGGCAGCGCGAGGCGGCACAGGAGATCGTCGATCGACATCGGCGGCGGGCTCTGCCGCTCGGCCACCCACGCCAGGCAGAGCAGCGGGCGCACCACGTAGAGGTACTTCTTGAGGCGGACTTCGGTCCTGCCGGCGACCTCCGCCCTCCATTGCCCGCGCGCGATGCTCCAGTAGTGGTGCGCCAGCGCGCGCGGCGAGGCGTGAGCTTCGAACAGGGCCTTCAGCTCCGCGCGTTGCGGGCTGTCCACGTAGACCATGGGCGAGACCAGCCACTCGTAGAGCGCGGGGTTGGATCTCAAGAGCAATCGCAGCGCCTTGCGGATGTCCCAGCCGGCCAGATCGACTCGCTGCTCGTCCTCGGGGCGCTCGATGACATCGCGCGCCTCGGCCAGCGTCACATACCACTCGCGCGGGTGAGCATAGAGGAAGCGCACGTCGTAATCGCTGTCGGGCGAGGGGAAGCCCCAGGCGCGGCTGCCGGACTCGGCAGCGTAGATAATGCGCACACCCTCCTCTGCGGCCGCCGTGGCCAGCCGCGCGGCAATGTGGGCCCGCACATCGTCCGCGACGAGGACCTGGGTCATGTGCCCGCGGCCGCGGCGAACGGGTTGCCCTCCGGCCAGCGGTCGATGCCCGCGATGATGGCCCGCACGGCTGCTGCCGGCCGGTCGATGCCAAGCTCGGTGCGCAAGGTCCTCACTGGGCGCGCTCGATAGCCACCGCCGTCGCCTCGCCGCCGCCGATGCACAGCGAGGCCACGCCCTTCGCCTGTCGGTACTTCTCCATAGCCGCCAGCAGGGTGACGATGATGCGCGCGCCGGAGGCGCCGATGGGGTGGCCGAGCGCGCAGGCGCCGCCGTGCACATTGACCTTCTCGTGCGGCAGGGCGAGGTCGCGCATGGCCGCCATGCTGACCACCGCGAACGCCTCGTTAATCTCATACAACCCGACCTCGCCGGTGCTCCAGCCCACCTCGTCCAACAGCTTGCGGATGGCGAATACCGGCGCGGTGGTGAACCAGGCCGGCTCCTGCGCGATGCCAGCCGTGCCGACGATGCGCGCGAGCGGTGCGAGCTTGCGCCGCCTCGCCTCGCTCTCGCGCATCAGCACGAGGGCGGCGGCGCCGTCGGAAATGGAGCTGGAGTTGGCCGCCGTAACCGTGCCGCCGTCGCGGAACGCCGGCTTGAGCTTGGAGATCTTGGCCGGGTCGGCCGTGAACGGCTGCTCGTCGCGCGCTACCTCGGCGGTGCCGGACCGACCCTTCACGGCGACGGCGACGATTTCGTTGGCGAAGGAGCCGTCCTCGTTGGCTTGTTTGGCCCGCTTGAGACTCTCGGTGGCGAAGGCGTCCTGGGCCTCGCGTGTTAGCTGATAGTGGTGGGCCGTGTCCTCGGCGAAGGTGCCCATCAGTCGGCCCTTGTCGTAGGCGTCTTCCAGGCCGTCGAGGAACATGTGGTCCATCACCTCGGCGTGGCCGAGCCTGGCGCCAGAGCGCAGCTTGGGCAGGAGATACGGTGCGTTGGTCATGCTCTCCATGCCGCCCGCGACTATGATATCGGCTGGTCGCGTGTGGAGGGCGTCGTAGGCCATCATCACGGTCTTCATGCCCGAGCCGCACATCTTGTTGACAGTGGTGCACGGTACCGAATAGGGCAGCCCGGCGCCGAGCGCCGCCTGGCGCGCTGGCGCCTGGCCTTGGCCTGCAGGCAGAACGCACCCCATCTGCAGCTCGCTCACGTCCTCGGGCCTGATCCCGGCGCGCGCCACGGCAGCCCTCACGGCGGCGCTGCCGAGTTGCGGCGCCGACAGCGAGCTGAAGGCGCCCCGGAAGCCGCCGATGGCGGTGCGCGCCATGCCGAGGATGACGACCGGATCGCCTTGTGTGGCTGTCATGAGCTCGATCTCGCCGCGCTGTGGTGCGCAAGATGGAACACCGCATGCTCGTGCAGGTCAACTGCAACTTCGCCTGGACGAGGCTGGCCGCGTGCCCGCTGTTAGGGCTGGCGACGCAAGCTCTCGCAGTTCGATGAGTGCATCTCAACTTTCGATGTGCATTAGGGCGATTGTCAGCGAGCGTCGACTGAGCCATCGCACAGACGACACGGGGGCGCAACGTTGAAGCGGCCCGAGAAACTCCCCTCGATGGACTGACGGCTCCATCGCCACACGACCCGAGCATCGTTGAGCCTGGTGCAGGGCCGTGACCGAAACGCGCCGCAGAGCGGTTTGGTCGGGCAAGACTGCGCCAGGAGGTGGAAGGCGCCGGGGCAAGCAAGGAGATGAGGAAAATCGGAAGGAGATGAGCAACAATGATCGCGCGGGTGTGACGCGGATGGACCGCGCGTCAGAACGCCGACGCGTTGGGGCCGCTCGAGAACGCAGTCCATGCCGGGGGTCTCGTCGAAGAACCTCCCCGGCCTGCGCGCGGCGCAGGTTCTGCGCCCGGAGCGGCTGGGCGAGACCGAGTTCCTCATGATGCTGTGGTTCGACGATATGGAGGCGGTTCGCGCGCTGGCTGGCGCGCGGACTGCCCGAGGCGGACTACGAGAAACCCGTCATCTCGTTGGCGGCTCAGGCCGTCTGCGTGAACAGCTCACGGCCGATCAGCCACCGACGGATCTCGCTGGTGCCGGCGCCGATTTCGTAGAGCTTGGCGTCGCGCAGGAGGCGGCCGGTGGGGAAATCGTTGATGTAGCCGTTGCCGCCCAGGAGTTGCACCGCGTCGAGCGCGATCTGTGTCGCCCTCTCGGCGGCGTAGAGGATGGCGCCGGCGGCGTCCTTGCGGGCGGTCTCGCCACGGTCGCAGGCCTTGGCCACGGCGTAGACGTAGGCCTTGCAGGCATTCATGGTTGTGTACATGTCGGCGAGCTTGCCCTGCACCAATTGGAACTCGCCGATCGGTTGGCCGAACTGCCGCCGCTGGTGCACGTAGGGGATCACCACGTCGAGAGCAGCTTGCATGATGCCAAGCGGCCCGGCAGCCAGCACGGCGCGTTCGTAGTCGAGCCCGCTCATCAGCACGTTGACGCCGTTGCCGGGCTTGCCCAGCACGTTCTCCTCGGGCACTTCGCAGTCCTCGAAGATCAGCTCGCCAGTATCGGAGCCGCGCATGCCGAGCTTGTCGAGCTTTTGCCCGGTCGAGAAGCCCTTGAAGCCCCGCTCGATCAGGAACGCGGAGATGCCGCGCGGGCCGGCCGCCGGATCGGTCTTGGCATAGACCACCAGCACGTCGGCGCAGGGACCGTTGGTAATCCAGAACTTGGTGCCGTTGAGAACGTAGCGGTCGCCCTTCTTGTCGGCCCTCAGCTTCATGGAGACCACATCGGAACCGGCGTTGGGCTCGGACATGGCCAGCGCGCCCACGTGCTCGCCCGAGATCAGCTTAGGCAGGTATTTGTGCTTCTGCCTGTCGGTGCCGTTGCGCCGGATCTGGTTGACGCACAGGTTGGAGTGCGCCCCGTAGGAGAGGCCGATGGAGGCGGAGCCGCGGCTGATCTCCTCCATCGCGACGCAGTGCTCGAGGTAGCCGAGGCCCGATCCGCCGTGCTCCTCCTCCACCGTGATGCCGTGCAAGCCGAGCGCGCCGAGTTTGAGCCAGAGCTGCCGCGGGAATTCATTGGTCCGGTCGGCTTCGGCGGCGATGGGTGCGATCTCGTCGGCGGTGAAGCCGCGCACGCTGGCTCTGAGCTGGTCGGCGGTCTCGCCGAGGTCGAAGTTGAGGGTGGGGAAGTCGTTGGGGATCATCGGAGGCTCCCTCCTGGAGTTCTTGGCAGGTAGTGTATCATGCGGGGCCCCATGAAGCAGGTTGCTCCGATACGGGTCAGGCTTACAATGACCGCGCACGAGACATGGGATCGCGCACGAGACCTGGGATCGCTTCGGCCGACGGCCTGCCGTGAGCTCTCGGCGAGGTCCAAGCAACGCAAAGATATATGGCCGGCTATGGACCTTGAGCCGAGCCTCTGCGCGCTGCTTAATGGCGACCGGGGCTGGCTCGTCAATTTGAACACGGTTGAGGATGGGCTGCAGTCGATCAACCCGGACCTTACTGGCGATCCCGACAGGGTCAGGGAATACCGCATGAGCAACGGGCAGATTGATGAGTTTCCCGAGAGCTGGGCAATAGCCCGGTCGACGATCATACACGCGCTGGAATATTTCATCGATCACGGCAGGCCTGCGCCGTTTGGTGCCTGGCGCGGCTGGTGAACGATCTCGGCGCGCCGAGAGCACTGCTATCGATCCATGAGCACGCCGGAGACATCAATTCCATCCGCCGTTCCCTGGCCGCCACTGCTGCTTGTGGCGCTGCTGGTTTTCGGCTGGCTCGCTGGCCGGCTCTATCCGCTGGCGTGGCCGGGGCTCGATGATTGGCCGGCACGGCTCGCGGGTTACGGCCTGGGGCTGGCCGGCATCGCGCTGGTGGTTTGGTCCACGCTGACGCTCCGCCGCGCCGGCACCACCGTGCGTTCCCATGCGGGAGCCGCGAGGCTCGTCACGGACGGTCCGTTCCGCTGGCGTCGCAATCCGATCTACATGGGCGACGTGCTGATCCTGCTCGGTCTCGCCGAGCTGACCCACAACATCTGGTTTGTGATCCTGGTGCCGGTGTTCGCACTCGCCGTCTTCAGGCTTGCCATCCTGCGCGAGGAACGGCATCTGGAGGAGCGCTTCGGACAAGCCTACCAAGACTACAAGGAGCGCACGCGACGCTGGTTTTGATGCGCGGGGGAAGCCATGTCCAATGACGAGCGCGAAGAGGAGCGCGCCTTCCTGGAGGGCCTCAAGGCCCGCACTGGGCGTGATCTGGCCGATTGGATGGCAGCGATTGCGGCGCAGGGCTTCAGGGACAAGAACGAGATCATCGACTGGCTACGCACCCAGGGCCTGCCGTTCGCGCGCGCCTCGTGGTTGGAGCGCATCCACCGCAACGGCGGTAAACCCATCTACGCCGAGGGCCCGGTCGATAGCCGGCCCGAGAGCGCGCCGACCGTGCGCCCTGCCTCCGTCGAGCAAGCGGCGGGGCGGCGCCGGTCGCCAGCACCCCGACCCACTCCAGTGCCGAAGGCCGAGCCTCGGGCGAAGCCGCCCGCGCAGACGGCGCAGGAAATGGAAAAGCTGCTGTCTGCTGCCAAAGGCTACCGCCCGCTCTATAACATGCTGGAGGGCGAGATCCGCAAGGCTATCCCCGATGCCGTGTTCGCGGCGCGGGACCGCTACGTGTCCATCGGCGCTCCGCGCGAGTTCGGGGCCGTCACGCTGCACCCCACCGAGGTTCGATTGGGCCTCGATCTCGGCGACCGGCCCTTCGACGCGCAGGTGCAGAAGGCCAAGCTGCGCGGGCCCGGCGCCGCCATCGGCCACATGGTCGTGCTCACCGACGCCCGTCAGGTGAACGAGGCGCTCTTGGCTCTGATCCGGGCCGCTAACCGGCACGTGAACGGTGCGGGACAGTAGGCGCCGCATAGTATACAAAGAAAAGCCCGAATTCCGGGGTCCATAGCTTGGCACTCGATTGGAGGTGCGGGCCCATGCTCTTCGGGTTGCGTGGTGTTCTGGGCGTGGTGGTGGTCACCGCCGCGGCCCTCGCCCTCATTGGAGCGGTTCTGTCGCCGCGCAGCGGCCCGAACGCGAGGCCGGCGCAGACGACTGGGCACGATGCGCCGCCCAGCGCCGCGCGGTTTGCGACGACCAGCCACGCTGGCGCGGAGCGCCTCGACCCGGAGGCGAACCACGAGCAGGCCCAGGGCCTCATGAAGGCCGTGGACGCCATCCTGCAGGACGCTGCGAAGAACCGCGCCGAGGCACGTAAGCTACCCTCCGACACTGACTTCATGCTGAAGCCGATCTGGGCCGAGAGCAAGGAGGACCGCGAGCGCAAGGTGCGCGATATCCTGGACGCGGTGCTGGCCATTGTGACGGACGCGCCCATCGTTGACCTGCAGAAGAAGATCGAGGGCCTGCGCCGGAACATCCGCGAGCTCGACGACCGCATCGTAGCGCTGCGCGAGAAGCAGCTGCTGGCGCCCAAGGACGGCATGTTCACCAGCATGGTCTCCGACACCGTCGGCAGCATTGGCCGCGACATCGACGAGGCGAAGCGGCGCATCGAGGCGAACCGGCAGGAGATCGCCAAGACTAAGGCCAGCGTGCGAGAGGCGCTGAAGAAGAACGGCGTTGATCTGACGGCCGAGCAGGTCGATCTGCTGCTCGACGGCGTGCTGTCAGGCGATTTGGTGCGCCTCGTCGTGGTGTTCAACTCGGCGAAGTTGATCGACGCCCAGCTCGGCAAGCTGCTGGCGGCAACGGGCGAGAACATAGGCGCGGCGCGCAAGTACTTCGCCATGCATGCGGCCCTGTTTGCCCTCCTGGTGCACGCGCAGGATTCGCTGATCGGCAAGATCGACAGCCAGTACCTGCCCAAGCTCTCGGCCATCGAGGTCGACATCAATACCGCGCGCGCGAAGACCGCGGAGCTGCAACGGGCGGAGAATCGCGACGACCAGAAGCGCGCGCTCGATGCCAACGCCGAGAGCCAGCACCTCGCCGAGGAGGCCGCCAAGGGGTATCGCCGCTATCTCCTGCAACAGCGTGAGCAGGTGGCGAAGGCGCGCGAGAAGACCACGCACGATCTGAGGATTGCCGACAACACCTTCGAGACCATCGAGGTCAGCTTTCAGCTGCGCAACCTGATGCGCGATGCGTCTGCCTCGTTCGAGTCGATCCAGAAGCTGGAGGCGCCCACCTTCGACCAAATCTTCAAGAACGAGGAGCTCCGCCGCGAGTTCGAGAACCTCACGCGCAAGCTCGACGGCCCCACGAGCTGAGGCCGCGCACGCGATCGAGGGCAGTGCCCCACACGACCACGGTTCCACCACAAACCGCCCCCAGATTGGTAACGGATAACCGGGGTTGGACTCCTCGCCGGCGCGGGCGCGTTGAACGTCAAGGCGAGGGCTCTATCCCCGCTCGGTCGGAGTGTGCATTCGGAACGGCATGGTGTCCGGGTTCAAGCTCTCAGCGAGTCACGAGGCGGCGCTGGCCAAGGCGGCGGCATGGTCATCGCGCAAGTTGACCGCCGGGATGGTACTGGGGGTCGGATTCGTCTGGCTGACGGCCGGGCGGCTGCCCCCATTCCTGGCCGCGGTCTCGCCGGCCGCACCCGTCGAGATGGTGCGCGCCGTTCCTGTCCCCTACCTCGATGCGACGCCGCCGGAGCCTGCGCCGCGACGGGCTCCGTCGGCCGGCCCGAAGCGGAACGCGGCGGCCAAGATCGTGCAGGTTGTGGCGCGCCGCTCGCAGAGCCGCCAGACCGAGCGTGAGAGCGAAAGCGGCGCGTACGGCAAGGCCGGTGCCGGCGTCAGCGGCGAGAAGGTGCCGGGCGTCTCCGATCGCAAGTCTGCCGCGCCGGCCGATCCCCAGTCTGCTGCGCCGGCCGAGGCCAAGACTGCCGAACCTGTGGACAACAAATCTGTCGCCAAGCCGGAGCCGCCGGAGCCCGGCGTGTGGTCGGACGCCGAGATCATCTCCGCCCTGCGCGACTGCCTGCGCCGGCTGGCGCCGCTGGGCGCCGACATCGAGATCGCCGAGCCCGTCAAGCACGAGCAATGCGGCGCGCCGGTACCCGTCGTGCTCAAGCGCATCGGAGTGGGCGCAATCCGGGTGGAGTTCCAGCCGGCGCCCATGGTCAACTGCGCGATGGTGGCGAGCCTCAACACCTGGGTGGAGAAGACCCTGCAGCCGGCGGCGCAGGAGCTGCTCGGCAGCCCCATCGTGCGCATCCGCAACGCCTCGGGCTACGCCTGCCGCAACCGGATCGGCACCGCCTTCCACGCCGACCGCCTCTCGGAGCACGCGCTTGCCAATGCCGTGGACATCGCGGGCTTTGTGACCGCCGACGGCCGTGCCATCGAGGTGCTGGGCCAGTGGGGACCCACCGCGCGCGAGCTGCGCGAGGAGCAGGAGCGCTCCTGGGCCGCGGCGCAGGACGCGAAGGCTGCGGTCAAGGAAGCGGAGAAGCAGGCCGCGGAGGCGGTCAGGGCGGCGGCCACAGCGCAGCGGGGGGCGGAGCGCGCTAGCAAGCGCGATCAGGCCAAGGCCGATGCTCTCCGCCTCAAGGAGGAAGCCGAGCGCAAGAAGCAGGAGGCGGAGCGCAAGAAGGATGAGGCGGCCGAGAGGGAGGCCGCGTGGCGCAAGAGCCTGACGCGGAGCGCCGAGTTCCAGAGGCTCGGACGCGGTACGGATGGCGCAGGCGAGCCCGCCCGCACCCGCCGCAGCGATCGGGAGCGCACCGCCGACACCAGGGCCTTCACGGCCGCAGCCGTAGGCAAGGACGCCGGACCCGTGCTTGTCAGCCCTGAAGCGGCCTTCCTCCGCCGCTTGCACAAGGGGGCGTGCGCCACCTTCGGCACCGTGCTCGGCCCCGACGCCAACGAGGCGCACCGCAACCACTTCCATTTCGACCTCGCCCCCCGCAAGCACAGCGCATTTTGCGAGTGAAGGGGGTCAGACCCTGCAGGCATCCACCCCGTGGCGAAAACCTTCCCGTTGCCTCCCAGCGCCGGTAGAGCCTCGAAGTGGCTTGCTCCTGCGTGGAAGATCGTTCGACGTGCTGGGGGTCGGACCCCCCGCGGGGTTTGACCCCATCCGATGGACCGGCGCCAATGGACCGGCGCCATGGCGCCATGAGGCACGCTACCCCTCGCCGACGCCACCCCCCGTGTTCACGGCCATCGGGGCACAGGGTGCGGCGAAAAAGGAGTTCGCCTGGGGCCCAAGGGACATCCCCGTTGTGCCGAGGCAGCGAGGTTCCAAGGGTGCGCTCGTCATCGAGAGCACCTTTGGGTCTCAGGGCGAGGGCCGCAGGCTTGAGGCGCCGTCGCGCGAGCGCAAGCTCCAGGTGCTGGTTTGCCTCGACAAGGCGGGCAACGCGGCCATCAAGGGGCTTATCATCGACGGCAAGCTGCAGTACGAGGAGCCGCTGTTCTGACGAGTCGCGCCGGTGCCGCGCTACACGGCGGGCTGGCATAGCCATCATCCGATTATCTCCGAGGACGCCGCCCATGCCCATCAGCCGCCATGAGCCCTCCAAGATCTACTCCAAGGGGGTGGAGGCCAACGGTTTCGTATTCACCGCCGGCATCGTCGCCGAGGACATCGGCCAAGACGCGAAGGGGCAGACACAGCAGATTCTGAGAGAGATCGACCGCCTCTTGAAGCTCTGCGGTACCGACAAGGCGAAGGTCGTGTCCGCCACCATCTGGGTCTCCGACATCCGCCTGCGCGAGACCATGAACGAGGCCTGGAACGCCTGGACGGGCGGCCAGCATCTGCCAGGCCGCGCCTGCATCGAGGCCAAGCTCGCCGACCCGCGCGCGCTCGTCGAGATCGCCGTCGTCGCCGCGAAGTAAAGGCTCGGTAAACCGAGGCGGGGCCAGCGCTGGTAACCAGGCATTTGCCCTAGCGCAGCGCAATAGTGGACTTTGAGGCGAAGCAATTCGCAAGATCGAGCCGCTGTGTCGGAAAAGCTGCTGCCGCGCGCGAAAACGTGCGTGCGCGACGGTCAGTCGATCGCATGCGTCCCCGAATTAGGGCAGCGTGCGCCGCCAGGCCGCGCGCGAGGCGGCATTGGAAGGACGGCGGGGCGCGTGCCCGCCCGTTCGGTGCCAAGGGGTATTGGGGTGTTGGGGCAATGACGAAGCAGGGGGTGAGCAGATGCGCCGCGGTTCTGGGCATCCTGCTCGGCACAATGGGGTTTGCTCACGCCGACGATGAGACCGGCGTTGCTGTAATCCACACTTGGGTGAAAGTTGGACGCAAGACCTGCATGGCAGACCACTACCACAGCGGCAACGGCGACGGCGCGACGCGCCTGCTGGCCACGCGGCATGCCATTCAGTCATGGGCCGATTTCACCGCATGGGAGTACGGAAGCTCGTGGGGCCACTATTGGCTCGCGATCAGCAAGAAGATGACCTGCGAGCGCACCGGCAGCTGGAGCTGCTTCCTCGAGGCGCGGCCGTGCCGGAGGTATTGACCGGCACGCATCGGGAGAGTGGGTCTATTTGCCGACCTTGTCCCGCACGCACTTGCCGGTGTAGCTCGTCTTGGCGGCTCCCGACAGCTTCTTGCCTTGGGCCGAGAGATCGCATGCCTTGGCCGCGTCGGACTCGCACTTCTTCATGAAGCTGGCGAGCGCGGCCCCGGCGAGCTTCTTCTCCGAGGCTGCGGCGTTGCAGCTGGCTTGGCCATGGGCCGTACCCGCGATCCCCACACCGAGGACGAGAACCAATAGATACCGCATGGGAGGGGTCTCCGTGTGTGAGCCTTCCTCCCCCAGTTGCGTACTAAACGCCCGGCCAAGACCATGGTTGCCCGGCCGCGACCGAGAATTGGCGTGGACGGGATTCAGAACGGGTTCCAGGTGGCCCTCGGCGTAAAGCGCAGGTAGCCGAGGTTGGCGCCGAAGCGCAGGCCGATGCCCGACCGGATAGGGGCCAAGAGGACGCGGCCGTTGGTGACCAAAGTGGCCCCGACTCCGCCAACCAGGTAGGCGGAGCCGTTGATGCCGGTGAACGAGGCGTAAAGCTCCTCGGGCGCGCCCATCTTGTAGATCAAGAACAGCGTCTTGGAGCCCTCCCCGCCCACGTCCACGCCCACCGACGGACCGTGCCAGAAGACCTTCTGGGTGCCGCCCGACCGCAAGTAGAGCGTGCCCTCGCCGTAGCGCACTCCGGCCAGGAACGCACCGCCGCCTTCGGTGCCGAGGATGTAGCCGGTCGGGCGCCCGCTCTCGCTGAACACGTGCTCGATGACCGAACCAAGGTTGGCCGAGACCTGCCCGAAGAAGCCCGCGCTGGCCGCCCGGATCTCT
>JAFMSC010000210.1 GCA_017353825.1 Hyphomicrobiaceae bacterium
GCTTGCGCATCGGGGGCTCCATCGGTGGGTTACATGCGCGCCGATGGATGCCACCGATCCATTAACAGTCCGCCGATCGGTGCGATTGCCTCGCCGCGTCCCCCATAGCATCTTTCAAGCACCACACCGGCCTTGGTGCCGGTCTCCAAGGTTCCGACCCACAGTCCGTCAACGCACTTGCTCGTGGACAGCCAGAGGAAGAGCCTGTCCAAGGCAGTCTTGAGGTGCTGGCGGCGCATCGTAGGAACGGCGGGCTTGCTGCTCCGTCTCATTGTCCAGCCATCTTACCTACCGCCCCGCAGCGCCCTCACCGACCACCACGAACGGCGCCCAGAAGGCCGGGTGAGCCTCCTGCTTGGAGCCCTTGTCGATGAGCGCGAGCATGGAGCGCCGCATGGCCTCCGCGCGGCCCACCTTGGGGTCTCGGGCCATCTGGCGGACGGCGCCCGTGATGAGCTTCACGGTGGCGTCCGAGTAGACCGACCAGTGGGACACGAGCAGAGACCGTGCCCCCGCATAGATGAAGGCCCTCCCCAGCCCCGATAGCGCCTCGGCGTTGGTCGCTCCTCCGGCGGCCGTGTCGCACGCGGAGAGGATGATCCAGTCGGCGTCCAGCTTGAGGGTGGCGATCTCGGAAGCGGAAAGATAGCCGTCATTATCCTCCGTTGCCGTGCCGGGCGGCGTCAGGATCAAGCCCGGTTCATGCGTGCCGTCAAGCTGGCCGGCCACGGCCCCGTGTGTGGCGAAGTGCACCATGCGGTACTTGGCCAGCTCGCCACTGGCGCTGAGCTGCTTGACCTGGCGTTCTGTCGCCCGCGCTCCGAGGTGGATGTCGCCAGGCTCCGCCCTGACGCCCTTGGCGACCGCACACAACTCGTCGGCGGTCTCGGGTAGCGGCACCTGCGCCTTGATGTCCGCCAGGTTCACCAACCCTCCGCGCGTCTCGACACGCCGCACACCGCTCCGATGGTCTGCACGTACGACGCGCTGCTCGCGCCGATCGGGGCAGCGCTGCTTCGCGCGGGCGAGCTTAGCCCACTGCGCGTGGTCCTTGGCGTAGCCCTCGAGCAGCGGGTTGCCGAAGCCGATCATGGGCCTCGGCGCGACGCTGGGCTTGCCGACGCGGCGCAGGGCCTTGAGCGAAGAGACAGCGGGCAGGACGGTGACGGCATGCTCGCGGGTGAGCCAAGCAGCGCGGCGGTGATCACCAGATGTTGGCGGTCGGGTCACGAGCACCTGGAAGGGTAGCTGCGTCAACGGGCCGGACGGCACAATGAGCAGATGCTTGTCCTTGATCAGGTCCTGCACCTCGCCGAACAAGCCCATGTAGAGCTTGTGGGCGCGAGCGTGGTCGAAGGGCAGCGGATTGGGGGCAGCCTTGACGGGCGGAATGCCCAGAGCCTTGGCGCACCGCTCCGCGCCAGCACCGTCCCAAGCGTCCGCGTCGAGGCCGCAGCGCAGCGCCCCCACCTCGCGCATGAGCGCCGCCGTGCCGAGCTCCGACCGCACCCAGCGCACCGCCGACTTGGTGACGACCCAGAGGAAGCTCTCCTCGGGCAGCGGCTTCTGCTCTGACGTGTCGAGGAACAGCACCAGGGCTTCGTCGGCGCCGAGCTGAGCTTGAACCTCTGCAACAGGTACTGCGGTCGGGCTCGCCAGCGCGGCGTAGTCCGGAAATTCCTCCGCGAACCGTTGGCTGATCTCGCCAAGACGGGTGTCGATGGTGGCCAAGCGGGCGGCGAGCGCCTTCTCGGCATCCGCGTTGCGCTTGGCTGGCTCATTGCTCTTGGCGCCGATCAGGAGCTTATCCTTGGTCCGCCGCTCGCTCACCAGGTCCTGCCGTTCACGCACAAGCCGGCCAAGCTCCGGCGAGCCCTTGGCCGACCGCGCCGCCATCTGCGCTAGCGACGCCGCCGCCTCCGAGCCTTCAGCCCACTGCGTCGTCTCGAACATCTCCGCTGCGAGTGCCGCTGTGGGGTTCGGTGCCGCGATGCGGTGGGTCACCTTGACGAGGCCGGAGAATTGCCAGCTCAGTCGCTGTGCTTCTCCCTTGGACGAACCCTCCGTGGCGCCCGAGAGGCCGCGCTCGGCGCGGCGCTTGATGACGCCGGTGCTACGGCGCCAGTAGTCAGCCGCCTGCGCCCAATTGCTCTGCTCGAATGCGAGCCCGGCCAGGTTGTCGATCGCATTGGCCACGTCAGGGTGCTCGGGCCCCAGCGCCTTCTCGAGGACGGCGAGGCTGCGCTTGTAGAGCGGCTCGGCCTCGGCGTAGCCGCCCTGGGCCTGGAACAGGGAGGCCAGGTTGTTGAGCGATGTGGCCACATCGGGGTGCTCGGGCCCCAGCGCCTTCTCGCGGATGGCGAGGCTGCGCTTACAGAGCGGCTCGGCCTCGGGGTAGCGACCCTGGGCCTGGTACAGGGCGGCCAGGTTGCTGAGCGAGCCGGCCACGTCGGGGTGTTCGGGTCCCAGCGCCTTCTCCAAGATGGCAAGGCTGTGCCGATAGAACGGCTCGGCCTCGGGGTAGCGGCCCTGGGCCCGGAGCAGTTCGGCCAAGTTGTTCAGCGCCGTGGCCACATCAGGGTGCTCGGGCCCCAGCGCCTGTTCGCGGATGGCAAGGCTGCGCTTATAGAGCGGCTCGGCCTCGGGGTAGCGGCCCTGGGCTTGGTAGAGCATGGCGACGTTGTTGAGCGACGTGGCAACGTTGGGGTGCTCGGGTCCCAGCGCCTTTTCCAAGATAGCGAGACTGCGCCGATAGAGCGGCTCGGCCTCGGGGTAGCGGCCCTGGGTCCGGAGCAGCTCGGCCAGGTTGTTGAGCGCCGTGGCCACATCAGGGTGCTCGGGCCCCAGCGCCTGCTCGCGGATGGCAAGCAAGCGTTCGGCGATCTCGGTCGCCTCTGCGTACTTGCCGGCCTGATAGAGCCTGACGACCTCGGTATTGAGAACATCGGGGCCATCGCCTTTCTGCGCTCGCGGGGCGCCCGGCAGCGCGACACCCCACGCCATCCCTGCCAGCACCATCGCACCCAGGGACCGCAGTATCCGCCCGCACCCCATGCGCACCCTCCACGGCCCGCATGAACCAATGGAAGCCACTGTTCCCTGAAGATGTGGCGCTGCCAAGGTGTGCGCATCGTCGGGCGCCGCCGAAGCCGGCTCATTAGTTGCGCACGTCCGAGCCGCCCAGGGCGCCCATCGGAGCCCCCCGGACCCCCAGGGGTGCCCCGTTGGCGGCGCTCGGTTGTTGCCGACAAGGCACGGATCAGCGTTCGGACATCCTTTCAACAACTCATTTTAAGTGGTGCATGCCAGTAGCCACGCTTGGCCAGCGTGTTGCCCTCGGTCCGGCCCTCGAAATGTCAACCGGCGCAGGATCTTCACCGCACGATCGGCGCGCAATAAAGACCCCTCTCGATGTCGGCATAACGCGCGTCGAAGGGTGTTGCTGCGGAGCGAGTGCAGTAGCGGAGGGCTTCGACACGGGGGCCAGTTTTCGGTGCCGATGAGCGCGTCAGGCGCTGGCCGATTCACACTCGGCACGCTTCAGGTCGGCACGCCGGCCGACGTGGAGTTCGTCGACACCCGCAACAACAAGAGGCCCGCTGCCGGGACAAGACATAGATCGCGCCGTGCGTCAGGCCTGCCGGGAGGAACCAAAGGGCGATCAGGCCGGCGATGGCCATGAACTGCCAGGTCATTGCTTCACCCCCATACCTCGGGCTCAAAACCAAGCGACCGTATCTCGTCCGCCAGTCGGTCGCGCTTAGCTGCCCTGCCGGGATTCTTCGGACCAATGATCATTGGAGAAGGCCCGTTGGCGTTGGTCGTTTGTCTCCGTGTTCTTCCTGGTCAGCGCGAGCCGCCAGTGGGCAACATGCACACGGAATCGCCTGGAGAACCTTGGCTCTGAATGGCCCAATGGGAAAGACTGAGCACATGGCACAGCGAGGAAAGTTTACTCCCCTTGCGCAATATCAGAACAGCAGCTTCGGCAGCGCCAGGGTGAAGGAGGGGAAGGCGATCAGGATGCCGAGCACGATGAGGAGCACGCCGATGAATGGAACGGAGCCGATCACGATCTCCGACAGGTCCACCTTGTAGGGCAGCGACGCCTTCATCACGAACAGCACCATTCCGAATGGCGGTGTGAGCAGACCAATCTCGACGGCGACGATGGCGACGATGCCAAACCAGATGAGGTCGTAGCCCAGCGCCCGGATCACCGGCACCATAATGGGCATGGATAGCAAGAGGATCGACACCGAGTCGATGAAGCAGCCCATGATCAGGATCACGCCCACGAACGCCAGCACCACCCAGATCGGCGGCAGATCGAGCGCCACCACCCACCGCGCCGCCGCCACCGGCAGGCCCGACACGGCCAGCATGCGGCTGTAGAGCGAGGCGGTGATGAACAGGAAGAAGATGCTCGACGTCGCCCGCCCGGTCTCCAACAGCAACTCGCCCATCTCACGCAGGCTGAACCGGCCGCGCGCCACGTAAATGGCGAAGGCGCCGATGGCGCCTACCGCGCCGGCTTCGGTGGGCGTGAAGACGCCGCCGTAGATGCCCCCGAGCACCAGCAGAATGAGCAGGTAGATGGCCCACGGCGACAACAGCACCTTGAGCTTGCTGCCCGGCTCGGTCGCCTCCCCCTCATCGGCGCCGCCCAGCGCCGGGTTGAGCCGCACCATCACCCAGATGGCGAGCGATAGTGCGAACGCCACCAGCAGTCCAGGCGCCACGCCGGCCGCAAACAGCGCACCGATCGACTGGTCCGTGAGCAGCGCGTAGATAATCATCAGCACCGACGGCGGGATCAGCATGCCGAGCAGCGCGCTCGAGGCCACGATGCCGAGACTGAACCGGTGGTTATAGTTGAGCCGGTTCATCTCCGGCACCGCCAGCCGCGAGAAAATCGCCGCCGAGGCAACCGAGACGCCGGTCACCGCGGCGAAGATGGCATTGGCGACCACCGTGGCTATGCCGACACCGCCACCGGTACGGCCGAGCATCGCCCTGGCGGCCTGGAACAGCTCGCGCGTGGCACCGGCGGCCATGGCCAGGAGCCCCATCAACACGAACAGGGGGATGACCGCGAACACGTAGTCGGCAATGGCGTTGTAGGAGGTGTTGGCCAGCATGCTCATGGGCACGCTCGAGCGCATCCCGCCGATCAGGTACACCCCGACAAAGCTGGTGATCGCCAGCGCCACACCGATGTGCATCCCCAACAGGATCAGCACGGTGACGACGACGAGCGAGCCTACCCCTATGGTGATCGGGTCCATCGCCTGTCCTCGGTGTCAGACCCCGTCGGGTCCCGCGTTGTGCCACGTGTCAGACCGGCAGCGCACGCAAACCTAGCCTTCCTCGCCATCGTCCCTGAAGCGGCCGAGCCCCGCCGCCTGCAGCGACTGAATGGCGTATTCGGCGGCCGTCAGGCCGGCGCCCGCGGTCAGCACCAGCCAGACCGGCCAGACCGGCACGCGGATAGGCTCCTCGCCTTCGAACGTGCCGCCGATCCAGGAGTCGACCAGCTGGAAATACCCGGCATAGGCGATGACGCCGAAGATGAAGGCGCCGAACGCGGCGTTGAGGAGCGCCACCGTACGCTTGCCGCCGCGCGGCATCAGGTTCAGCAGACTGTCGGCGCGCAGGTGCTTGCGGGCGTGCAGCGTGTAGGCCATCTGCAGCCAGACGATGGCCACGATGCCGAGCTTGGTGAGTTCCGGGACGCCCTGCAGTGGGCGCCCGGCCAGCCAGCGTCCGAACACGTCGGTGCCGATCAGCAGCATCAGGGCCAGCGTCAGCACACCGGCGCAGATGTTAAGGGCCGACAGGACATGGCCGAACGCGCGGTACATGGGACCGGGCTACTTCTCGGCCGCCCAGTCGCGCGGGAAGACGTGGCCGGCTTCCTTCTGCAGCCGGATGTACTCGTAGATCGCGTTCGCGGGCTGTCCCGCCTTGATGAGCTCCTCGTAGCGGCGCTTGGGCAGGTTATCGAGCTTGGCCGCCCAGGCATGGCGGTCTGCGTCCGAGACCTTGACGAGCTTCACGCCGGAGGCCTCCATCTTGACCAGCGCCTCCGCCTGCAGCCTGGCGGTGCGGGTGCCGAGCTCGCTGGACCAGCGCGCGCCCTCCTCGGTCAGGATCTTCTGCACCGCGGGAGACAGGCCGTCCCAGGTGGTCTTGTTGATGGTGAGCAGCGCCGAGGCGACGGTACCGAAGTTCATCTCCGCGAATTGCTTGGCCACCTCGTTGAGACGGAAGGAGATGACCGCATCGGGGAACATGACGACGCCCTGGTACACCCCGGTCTGCAGCGAGGTGTAGACCTCGGTCAGAACGGCCTGCACCGGCACGATGCCGATGGGCGCGATCCATGGGATGTTCGGTCCGCCGGCGGCGATCTTGCGCCCGACGAGATCGGCCTGCTTCTCCCACGGGAAAGCCGTCAGGATGCCGTAGTTGCCGATGATGCCGGCTCCCAGGTAGACCTGATTGTATTTCTTGAGCGTGTCCTTGAGCTGCGGCACCCTGTTGTAGACGTCCTGCACCACCTTGGTGTTGAGCACCGGGTCGGGGATCGAGAACGGCACGAACAGTGAGAAATTGAGCGCCTGCAGCTTGGCGGGCTCGAAGATCGATTCCACGTCGCCGATGTCCAACAGGCCCGACTCCACCGCCTCCAGGCACTCGCCGAGCTTGCACACCGCGCCGCCATAGGTCTCCACCCACTCAAGCTTGTTGCCGGTCTCGTTCTCGACCCGGCTCGCCACCCCCGGCTGGAACACCTCACGCATGGCCGCCGTCCAGGTGGCGTTGCCAGGATGTCCGGCGCCGATCCTCAAGCGAATGGTGTCGGCAGAAGCACCGCCCGCGCCGGCGACGGCCAGAGCGGCGGCCAGAGTGGCGGCCAGAGCGACGACTGGAGCGACGACCTGAGCGGCGGCCATACCAAAACTGACCGCAGTACTGGCGCCTCTGCTGAGGAATGTACCAACCCAAGGCGTCATGCAAATGCCTCCCCTCTTTGCGGTCCAACCGCGCCGCAATCGTGCGAAGCGCCTACTTTATGCCTTATCGTTTCTCCCGGTCCGCAACAAAAGCGGCCTGCAAACAAAGCGGCCCTAGGCCTCGGCCGAGACGCGCCTCTTCCCACGCTCGCCGCGCAGGCGCCGCGTCCCAACCTCATCGACCGCCGGCCCCACGGGGTCGATCGCCACCCCGTAGTCGCGCGCCGCCCCCTC
>JAFMSC010000211.1:0-689 GCA_017353825.1 Hyphomicrobiaceae bacterium
CGTCCATCGGTGGACTTCCTTCCGTGTGCGTGGCTGCTCACGGTTGGAAATCCGCTGATGGACTGCCGGATTCATCAAACTGCTACTGCCTCCCCGGCACAGCCGGGGTCTCCCGCTGACGCTAGGGTCGACCCCGGGACAGGCTGGGGCAGACCCAACACAGTGAGAATATTGGCAATTTTTCCCGGCCGGGCACTTGCCGCTCCGACGATGTTGGGCCTGCCGCGCTACCGGGCGGCGCGCCCCACTGCGGCAAGCAGCGCCGCGAGCGCGTCGGCCTCGTTCTTGCCTGAGGTGTCCACCTCGGCGTCGGCCTTGGCGTAGAGCGCGGCGCGGCTGTCGAGGATGGCCTTCAGGTCGTCCATGGCCTGCGGGCCCTCCGCCATGGGGCGGTGGTCGCCCTGGGCCAGCACGCGCCCCATGTGCTCCTCGGGCCTGGCCCTCAGCCAAACGACGAAGCAGGAGGAGAGGAGCAGGTCGTAGGTTGCGGGCTCCGTCACGAGGCTGCCGCCGGTAGCGATGACGACGCGGTCGAAGCGCTCGATCACCGTTTCGAGGCATTGGCGCTCTAGGCGCCGGTACATAGCCTGGCCGTGGGTAGCGAAGATCTCGGAAAGCTCCATGCCGCTCGCCCGCTCCACCTCGCGGTCGAGCTCCACGAAGGGGGCGCCGAGCCATTCGCCGGCGCG
>JAFMSC010000211.1:699-7250 GCA_017353825.1 Hyphomicrobiaceae bacterium
CGCTGTCCTAGCGTGGTCTTGCCGGCGCCGCGCAGGCCTACCAGGGCGACGCGGCCCAGCCTGGCCTTGGCGGGGCCGAAGCGCTCTACGAGCAGGTGGCGCGCCTCAGCCAGGTCCGTGGGCGACAGCCGTTCCAGCTGGTGCAGGGTGAGCGCCAGGTCGATCGGACGCTCCGTCTGATCGCTGACGAGCTGGGCCACTTCCACGCCCAGCCCATCGGCCACCTGGCGCAGCACCAGAAGGGAAGCGTTGCCGGCGCCCCGCTCCAGCTCGGCCAGGTAGCGCTCCGAGACGCCGGAAGCCTGCGAGAGCACCTTGCGCGACATGCCGCGCCGCGCGCGCCCAAGGCGCACCCGCTCCCCGACGCGCTTGAGGTAGGCCGCCGGCGCCTCGCCGCGGCGAGCCTCTGGGGCGGGGCCGGTTGGATCATTGTTGCTGGCACTGTTGCTGGGCATGCGGTTGTTGTGCGGGTCTGGCCTCGTCGTGGATATCGCCGGTGAGCGTGAGAGCTGGCTATGGAGAGCCGGCGCGAGCTGCCTCCTTTGTCAGGCGTCGCTTCATATCGGCATAGGCCGTTGCGACGAGCTTCGTGAGGGCTGCGGCATCGACTTCGCGTTCGGGCCTGAGCTTCACGTGGCGCATGAACCTGCCGCTACCTTCCAGCAGGCCCTCTGCGTCCGCAATCTCCGCGCCGCGAAAGAATCCGATATTGACGTGGGCCGTGAAGGCATTGACGTAGGCGAACGCCGCATCGCCGACACAGGCGGTCGGATGGCGGTCATGCAACAGCTCCCGCACATCGTCTCCGCAGCCGCGCATGACCTCGAACCAGCGCCGCGCGATCGCCCCCAGCTCACCCGAATGCTCGGCCATCCAGAGCTCGATGGCCGGGTCTCGCTCGACCGCATTGGGGAACCGCAGCAGCTGGCTCATGGCGACTCTCGCGACTCTCATGGCGACTTTCATGGTGGCGATTTGGTTTTCGACGCAGGCGGCAGAAGCACAGAGGCAGGATACTACATCGGCGCGCTTTGATTACGGTCGAGTTGCAGTATAGTGCAGATGCGCTCGACCCCCATGCCTCAGACAGAGAAGCCCCATCGATTGCCAACGGGGCCGCCATTTGCAGGGAGGACCCCCATGAGCTATCCGCGCATCTACAATGCCGCTGCCGATTTGGTCGATCGCCATGCCGCGGTCGGCCGCGCCGCCAAGGCCGCCTTCATCGACCCCTACGAGACGCTGAGCTACAGCGAGCTCATGGCGCGCTCCAGCCGCATGGCCAACCTCATGACCACCTACGGCATTCCGCGCGAATCGCGGGTGGCGCTGCTGCTCCTCGATACCGTGGACTTTCCGGTGGCGTTCTGGGGTGCGATCAAGGCCGGCGTGGTGCCGGTGTGCCTCAACACACTGCTCACGACCGAGCAGTACACCTACATTCTCGGCGACAGCCGGGCCAAGGCGCTGTTCGTGTCGCTACCGCTGCTGCCGGTGGTGCAGCCGGTCCTCGGCCAGCTGCCGTTCCTGCGACACGTGTTCGTGTCAGGCGGCGAGCCGCCGGCCTTCGGGTTGTCGTTCCGCGGCGAGCTGGGCTTCCAGCGACCCGACGCCCAGATCGCTGACACCTGCGCCGACGAGACCGCGTTCTGGCTCTATTCGTCGGGCTCCACCGGAATGCCCAAGGGCGTCCGGCACGTGCATTCGAGCCCCATGGAGACGGCGCGGCTGACGGGCCGAGGCTGCCTCGGCATGCGCGAGGACGACGTGGTCTACTCGGCGGCCAAGCTGTTCTTCGCCTACGGCCTCGGCAACGCCATGACCTTCCCCCTGTCGGTGGGGGCGACGGCCATCCTGCGTCCGGAGCGGCCCACGCCGGAATTGGTATTCGCCACCCTCAGGCAGTATCAGCCCACGTTCTTCTTCGGCGTCCCCACGCTCTATGCGGCGATGCTGGCCTATCCGCAGGGCACGCCCGAGAACAGCGCGCGGCGCCTGCGCATCTGCGTGTCGGCCGGCGAGGCGCTCCCGGCAGAGGTGGGCAAGGCGTTCCGCGACCGCGTCGGCGTCGATATCCTCGACGGCCTCGGCTCCACCGAGATGCTGCACCAGTACGTCTGCAACAGCCCCGGCGCCCTTAAGTACGGCACCTCCGGCCGCGCGGTGCCGGGCTACGAGATCCGTCTCGTGGACGAGAAGGGCAATGACGTGGCCGACGGCGAGGTGGGCGAGATGCTGGTGCGCGGACCCAGCGCGGCGGAGGGCTACTGGAACCAGCGCGAGAAGAGCCGCACCACCTTCGAGGGCGGTTGGACCCGCTCGGGCGACAAGTACATTCGCGATCGGGACGGGTTCTACACCTACCAGGGCCGCACCGACGATATGTTCAAGGTGTCGGGCATTTGGGTGTCGCCGTTCGAGGTGGAGAGCGCGCTCGTCGGCCATGACGCGGTGCTGGAGGCCGCCGTAGTGCCCAAGCAGGATGCGGACGGCCTCGTCAAGCCCAAGGCCTTTATCGTGCTGAAGCCCGGCAAAAACGTCGGCAACGGCTTACCCGAGGAGCTCAAGGAGCACGTCAAGGCCAAGGCCGGCGCGTGGAAGTACCCGCGTTGGATCGAGTTCGTCGAAGGCCTGCCCAAAACCGCCACCGGCAAGATCCAACGCTACAAGCTGCGCGAGGGCGCCTAGCCTTCAGGGGTTCCTCGGGTAAGCGCAAGCGCTGGACGTGGCGCTCCACTTTGGGCCGGCGCTCTGCCACGGTATGGCCGCCGCGCTATAGAAGGTGCGGGCGCTTGCCGAGCGCGGCACTCCCGGGCACGATGCGGTCGCGTGCGGGCACGGGTTCCGACGGAGGTAAGGCAAAGACACCCATGCAGCTCTTGTCACATCCTTTCTCGCCCTATGGGCGCAAGGTGACGCTCGCCGCCGCTTTGAAGGGCCTCGAGGACCGCATCACGGTCACCCAGGTCGACACCAACCCACTCGACAACCCCGAGATCACCACGCCCAACCCGCTGGGCAAGATCCCCGCGCTGATCATCGACGGCGACACGGCCATCTTCGACAGCCACGTGATCTGCGAGTATCTGGACAGCCTGGCGCCGGCCCCCGTGCTATTCCCCAGGGCCGGCGTGGAGCGGATCAGGACGCTGACGCTGGGGGCGCTCGCCGACGGCATGCTCGATGCGGCGCTGCTGCTCGTCTACGAGAAGCGCTTCCGTCCCGAGGAGAAATGGCACGCGCCCTGGCAGGAGCGGCAGCAGGGCAAGATCGACCGCGCGCTCGACCTTCTGGAGCGCCGCCCGCCCGCCTGGAGGGAGACCCCCAACTACGGCCACCTCACGCTCGCCTGCGCGCTCGGCTATCTCGACTTCCGCCATGAGGGCAAATGGCGCGTTCAGCGCCCCGGCCTGGTGGCCTGGCTCGACGTCGTCACGAGGGCCATCCCTCAATTCGCGGCGTCGCAGCCCAAGGCATAGACGCGGGGCAGGCAGCACCAACCTCGGCGCAAGCCGTGGGGGTGAGGCAATCTCTTGTCGTTCTTGCCCGCGCGGCGGCTGCCGGGAGCCGCTGGCGCTACGCCGCCTTTGCGGGGGGGCTGAGCGCGGCGCGCAGTTTCTGCTCCTGCTCATTCGATAGCGACGTCTTGAGAACGCGCGGTTTGAACGCCTCGATTTCCGGCAGCACCTTGTCGGCGGTCGAGCGCCTGATGAGCAGGAAAAGGGCCGAGGAGCCTTTGGGGATTGTCTTGCCGAGGTTCTTGATGAACCCGTCGTCGATGCCGTGGTCGGCAAGCGACCCCGAGAGCGCGCCGAAGCCCGCACCGGCAAGCCCTCCGGCCACCATCCCGGCCAGCGGATTGAGTACCAGCAGCCCAGCGAGAATGCCCACCAGCATGCCGGTGCTGGCCCCGCCCGCCGCTCCGAGCGCGGTCAGGTTCACCGCCTGTTTGACCTGGACCTTGCCGGTGTCGGTGTGCACCACGACGCAGGCGTCCTCCAGATCTATGAGATGCTCCTTCTGCAGGCTGCGCAGCTTGGTCAGAACTTCGTCCGCCGTTCCGACGCCGTCGAAATCAAGTACCACCAGGTCGCTCATGGTGCATCCTCTCCCAGGCGCTGATTGCAGGGAGGCGAGCCTAGGCCGAGCCCGCGGGCGCCGGCATCCAGAGAACCCCTACGAACGAGCCAGGGAGACTCCTGAGCCTCGGACTTGCGCGCCAGGCTGGGCGGCGGCATCGGTTCAATGAGGCCGGGAAGGGCTAGCGCCGCCGAGCCGGTGGCCCAACGCGTGCGCGATTGAGCGGGAGAGCCGGCAGGCCCACAGCGTTTCGCTCGACACCTTGCCGGGCTTCCGCAATAACACCAGGCGGGTGACCGGAGGAGCGCGATGAGCCGCGAGATCGTCAACGCCGTCTGCCGGACCCTTCCTGGGGCCGAGGTCTCGGACCCTTGGGGCGGCGGCCACGACGCCTGGAAGGTGGGCGGCAAGATGTTCGCCTGCGTCGGGGCCGTCATGCCGGGGGTCTCGGTCAAGACCGACAGCGAAGAGACCGCGCAGATGTTGATCGACTCCGGCGTAGCCGTGAAGGCGCGCTACCTGCATCGCTCGTGGGTGAACTTGCCCTGGGGGACCTCCGAGGAGGAGCTTCGCCACCGCCTCGTCGCCTCCTATCAGCTGGTTCGCTCGAGCCTGCCGAACAAGGCCCAGGCCCAGCTCGCCCCGCTGGGGACGGCGCCCGCAACGCTCTGCCCGGCCGGCGGGCGAGGGCCTGTCCGCCAAGCTGCAGAACGCGACGGACAGCCCCATCGGCGTCTTCCTCAGCCTCGACGTGGCCGTCGATCATGAGCAGGGCAATGCCGTGCACGACCGACCATAGGTAGAGTGCGACAATGGGGAGATCGGTTTTGGAAAGCCGGTCCGCCAAGGCCGACCTATGTCTCGTAGGCTTTCTGGCGCAGATGACGCACCGCCTCGCCGCTCTTGGATGCGACAGGAAAGCCCTCGCCGAACATCAGGCGGTAGCGTGCGGGGTTGGTGCGGGCGAACCTGACGTACGTCTCGCCGATACCTTTGAGCCGGCTCTTGTTGCCGCGTGGAGAGACCTCCAGGCATTCCGCCATCTCCGCCGCCCCTGCTCCGCCAGGCCAACCGCGATCGCATCGAGGCTCGGGAAGTGGTGGCAGGCGAAAGGCGCCGAGACCCCGACGCGCCGGGCGATCTCGCGCAAGCCTAGCGCGAGTTGCCCGCGCTCCTCCAGAAGCAAGTTGCCGTGATGGTAGCTGCCTGGGGTCCGCGTTCAAACCCTCGAGACGACCACATAAAGTCCCCACAACAGCCCCAGTGCCCAACTTTTAGGCTCGGATTCGGCAGCTTTTCGGGGCATTTGGCTGAAAATTCGATGCCATCATCCCGACCGCCATCCACAGGTGCCCGAACTTCTTCATACAATAGGTCTGGAGTCGGTCGAGCGCTGCGGGCCGGACGGTTGGCCCTAATGTCACGCTCGATCGATGCCACCAGCTCGTCGAGCGTCTGGTTCCGGGCAAAGCGATCGATCGCGTCGGTGCGCGGAATCGCCCCGCTGCTCTCAAGCCGATCGAGCAC
Source organism: Hyphomicrobiaceae bacterium (assembly GCA_017353825.1). GTDB lineage: Bacteria > Pseudomonadota > Alphaproteobacteria > Rhizobiales > Hyphomicrobiaceae > AWTP1-13. The sequence continues at coordinate 6,307 of JAFMSC010000211.1, forward strand.
AGCAAAGAACCGGTTTTCAGGGTGGTTTGACCCGCGTTGTTGTAGAGTGGAATGCTCTCGCGGTGCTCCCATAAAGCCCGCAACACACGGCATGCCGTGAAAGCATCTTCCACAACGCAAGATTATGACGATGCCTTAATTCATCATCGCGGATCAAACCAATTATGGTATTTGTTGCGACAACGTTTGTTGTATGCGATGTAGTTTTCTTAAACAATTTCCGGAAATCTACGAAAAATCGTTGCGACACAATAACTGTCGCTGATTCACACCCCGATGCGCTCAATTGTTTGAGAACTGCGGGTTAGGCGTTATAGACCGTTATAGGCGTAGACGGCTCTTGGGACGGCGGCGTACCGGGCCGCGCACCAGACGGCGGACAGCGGCGCCATGTTGACCGATCCTTTCGCGCGCACGGTTGTTGGCCCCGACGACGATGTGATCATGACGAAATTCGAGGCGGCCGACCCTGTCCACGGGCGCATGCGGATGTTTCTCGCCGCGCGCAGCCGCTTCGCCGAGGAGTGCATCGCCCGGGCAGTGCAGCGCGGCGTGCGGCAGGTGGTCGTTCTCGGCGCGGGGTCGGACCCTTGTATGAGGGGCCCCGAAGTCAAGCACTAAGTGGGCCGCATGCTCCCATTTCTTCTCTTATCGGCATTTGCCTTGTTCGATCGTGCGGCGGGCTTTCCCGCGCCCCGACCAGGATGCTGAGGCCGCGCGCGCAGGGCGTGTCAAGGCTGGCCCGCTCTTCAGCGGCCAGCGTCAGGCTCGGCCTTGACACGCCCGAGCACGACGGCACGCTCGTTCGGCCGGGGCCTTGGCGCATTGCGTCGCTTATGACACCGCCCACCACGCCAGGTTTCGGACGATGGCGGTCGACGTTCCGAGGGGAGCCCGCGTGTGGCGCACGAAGGATCGTGCGGCAGCCTTGTATTCGGCGGGGC
>JAFMSC010000212.1 GCA_017353825.1 Hyphomicrobiaceae bacterium
GCGCTCTGGGCTGCGAGAGCCGGCGAAACACGGCCGAAGAGGATGCCGATCTGATGGCTGAGGGAATCTCATTCTACGGCGCTCTCCCTGCCGGCATTACTTGGACAGGCTCCTAGCGGCGCACGCTCGCACGGTCGTCGACTCGGCAGGACGCAAGGTTGAGGTCCCCGACAGGATCGAGAAAGTGTTCGCGGCCGGGCCTCCGGCCTCGATCCTGCTCTACGTGTTGGCACCGGAGAAGATGACAGGCTGGCCCGATCTGCCGAGGCCCGAGGAGCGGCCGTTCATCGCGGAGAAGTATCGTGACCTTCCCGCGCTCGGTCGCCTCACCGGTCGCGGGGGCACCGCCAATCTGGAAGTTGTTCTTAAGGTCGCGCCGGACCTCATCATCGACTTCGGCTCGGTAGGGGACACCTACGCTTCCCTCGCCGACAATGTGCAGGCGCAAATTAGGATCCCCTACGTCCTGATCGACGGCCGACTCGATGCGACCCCGAAGGCCCTGAGGCTGCTCGGCGAGATCTTGGATGTGGGGGAGCGGGCCGAGCGTCAAGCCGCGTACGTGGAAGCCACCTTCGCCGAGATCGACGCGGTACTCGCGGCCGTGCCGGCGGACAAGCGGCCGCTGGTCTACTTGGCGCGCGGCCCTGACGGGCTGGAAACCGGCGTTGTGGGCTCGATCAACACCGAGATCATCGAGCGTGCCGGCGGGCGCAACGTGATGCAGGCCGCCGGGCAAAGGGGGCTCGTACGCGCCTCCATGGAGCAGGTCATCGCCGCCGACCCGGACATCATCATCACCTGGGATCGCAACTACTTCGGCAAGGTCTTCGACGATCCGCTGTGGTCCGGCATCAGGGCAGTGCGCGACAAGCGAGTCTACCTCGCGCCCACGGCGCCGTTCGGCTGGATCGATCGCCCTCCCTCGCTCAATCGCGTGATAGGCCTCAGGTGGCTTGCGGGATTGTTCTACCCGGATCGGCTTAAACAGGGCCTTCGGGAGACCGCGCGGTCGTTCTATCGTCTATTCTACCACGTTGAGCCGAGTGATGCGGACCTGGATACGCTGATCGCCTGGTCGAGGGGACTGGCGCCGGCAGCATCGCAGCCGCGACGCTGACCAGCCACAGGCTGACGATCGCGATGCTGGCGTGTAGGCATCAACGGCTCGTGCAGCCTCTTCGCCAACGACTACGGGAACAAAGCATATGGGTCTTAACGATAACCTCGAAGAACACCCTTCTATGGCTTTCCCATTACATCGATCTCCTAGAAGAGCAGCTTGATTGTTATTGGTGCCTGCAACCTCGTCGGACAGGAGCGATGACATGAAAATCAGTGCGCGCAACGTCTTCAAGGGCAAGATTGTCGAGGTCACCAAGGGCGCGACGACGGCACACGTGAAGATCGATATCGGTGGGATTGTTGTCACCTCGTCCATCACCAACGCGGCCGTGGAGGACCTGAAGCTGGCTGCCGGCAAGCAAGCCTCCGCCATCATCAAGGCATCCGACGTGATGATCGGGATCGATTGAAATCTAAGAGCCGCCGGCCGCCGCTTGGCGGGCAGCCATCGCTCACGCACTGCGCCGCCTACCCGTCGGGCCGCAGTGTCGACGCAGCTGGGCGGTGCGAGGATGTGCGGGTCTGCAGGCGACGGCGAGGTCAACAATCTCCGGTACGGCAGAGGCCAGGCCCGTCCGCAGCCCTGACCACGATGGGGACATCGGTCGCACCCCGCTCGCCGATCCCCGCCTGCTGCTCATGGACATGGCGGAGCGGCGGCCCCAGAGCATTCCAAAGCGTCACGCCGGACGCGCTCCAACGGATCCACTGCAGGTTTTTGTGCTCTGGCCTTGCGCGGCGATCGATCTCAGAGCTGCCGTGAATGAGGTGAGGCCGGAACTCCGCAGGGGCACATAGGGTTTTCCGGTGCTGCGGGTGACCCGCTTGATGACCGCAACGGCGGTATGGCTCACACAGTCAACCGGAAAGAGCGTGCGGTCCGCCCGTGCGACCTGCGCCTCCAGCAGACCGCCGCGGTCAATGCTTTGCGGCTCCCGCGACGCGAGGGCCGGCGCACCATCGACAAGACCCGTCCGGCTCTTCCGGATGCGTGGATCGGCAGGCGATGGGGATGAACGAATGTCGGACTGATTTGGAGCTGATCGGCCATCCTCGAGGACATGGAAGCGAACGTCTCACCTATCGACGGAGTGACGGGCCCGGAAACCGCACGGCCAATTGGATGGAGAATGGACGATGCGGAAGCAGGAGCTGACCGAGGAACGCATAGTTGAACGCGACAATCTCTCGGAGACATTCGCGGACCTCTTTTGTTCAGCGCGGAGGTTACAAGCGGGAACGTGTTCGTCACGCTCGGCGTCGCCCGCGTCGATCACCGCAGCAAAACGAAGGTCCGAAGTCGGGTTCCTGTGGCTCGGCTCGTGCTCGCTCACAAAAGTTACCAACGAACTTGCAGCCGCATTCGCCACCGCTATGGAAGCACGAGAGACGGTCACGGGGGACGACAACCGGGTGGCGATCACATTCGAGCACTCGACGCACTAGCAACGCTTCGACCTCGTCCTCACGAATGAGAACATTTCAAGCACGACGGGCACGGAGCTCGCCCAATTGTTCACGAGACTCGTCCCCCGACCTGCCCATCGTGCTGATGACCGGCTTCGACGCGACAGCCGACGCGTACCAGCTGGAAGCCATCGGCGTGCGGGAGATCATTAACAAGCCCCTCTTGTCGGCCGGCCTCGCCACTCCATGGCCAGACATGTCGGTGGACGCGCAAACGCGCCCATCATGATCGCTTGCATATCGGCATCCTGCCGTCTCGTGTTTCAACCGTAACCAAGTGCGCCCCTCCTGAAATGCTCGTGAAATTCCTGTCCATCACATAGACGGGACACAGCAACAACAACGGCCGCGAGCGGCCGCATCAGCCAAAAGCGAACCGAACGACGGTCGGACGGGAACGAGGCGAATCACCGCCCCGGAGGCCCGAGCACGTGCGTGCCGGTGACATGACCTCGGGAGATTGGCGACCGGCGGACCGGCCGAACGCGGTGTTTGTGCGCCACCTCAAGACCCGCGAGAAAGGGTATTGGCCGTGAGCGTCTTTTGGAATGGCGGGCAGAGGGCCGTTTTGGAATGAGGGACAGCGATGGAAAAAAGCTTGCAGATCATGGCGCTCCCTACGGGAGTCGAACCCGTCTTTTCAGATTGAAAATCTGACGTCCTAACCGATAGACGAAGGGAGCCCCGGCCCCGAGCGATATACTGGCGGAACCAGGCGCGATCGATTGGTGAGGGCCGTGGCGCCATATAACGGGGTTTCGGGGAGCTGGCAAGCTGGGGCCCCGACCGCAGCGAGCCGACGTCCTCGTCCCGATCCTGCCGTGACGTCGCCCGTGCGGATGGGCTGGGCGTCCACAGTGACCGTGTGCCGAGAGAAGAGAAGGGCTGGCCCCACTGCCCTGGCGCCCGGTTTGTCCGCCTCCCAGATCCCAGGCCCGGTGCCTGAGATAGACGTGGTCGCCTCACAGAGAGCGCTCAGGCTTTGCAGTCGCCCTCGGGAGCGGAGGCTGTTGCGAGACGCAACAAAGACTGACCGGAAGCCGTCCGCGGCTGCACAAACCGAGCGTGAGAAGGGGCGCGAGCGGCGCTCGCAAACCGGCGGCCCCCAGCTAGGCCGCTGTCAGCCGCGCCAATACGGCGTCGGAGACCTCGAAGTTGGAGTAGACGCTCTGCACGTCGTCGTCGTCCTCCAGCGCCGCCACCAGTTTGAGCACGGAGGCAGCCTTCTCCTCGTCCACGGCCGTCGTCAACGTGGGCTTCCACAGCGCCATGGCTGAGGCCGGCTCGCCCAACTTGGCCTCGAGCGCTGACGACACTGCGGCGAGATCCTCGAAGGCGCAGGTGACGAGGTGGCCGTCCGCGTCCGACCTCACGTCGTCTGCACCTGCCTCGATCGCGGCCTCCAGCACCGCATCGGCAGAGCCGGCACCTGGCGGATAGGCAATCTCCCCCACATGGGCGAACATGTGCGAGACCGATCCGGTGGCGCCCAGGTTGCCGCCATGTTTGGTGAACACCGCACGGATGGCACCTCCCGTGCGGTTGCGATTGTTGGTGAGCGCCTCCACGATGATGGCGACGCCGCCAGGGCCATAGCCCTCATAGCGGATGGCCTCGTAACTCTCTGTATCGCCGCCGGCCGCCTTCTTGATGGCGCGCTCGATGTTGTCCTTGGGCATGTTCTCGGCACGCGCAGCCTGGATGGCGAGACGCAGGCGCGCGTTCATGTCGGGCTCGGGCACCCCGCTCTTGGCGGCGACGGTGATCTCTCGGGCGAGCTTGGCAAACACCTTGGAGCGCGCCGCGTCCTGCCGCCCCTTGCGGTGCATGATGTTCTTGAATTGCGAATGTCCAGCCATCTCGTCGCGTCTTAAGCTTGGGTTCCGCGGGTTCGGATGAGCCGCCAGGGCGGGCCATCTCAACGCGAGCTGGAGGTCCGCTGCCACGCGGGCACGCTCAGCTCGGCCCCAGGTAAAGGGGTCCGACTCGCCAAAGTCAACCCAATCACAATTGGCCAATCACAATTGGCCAATCACAATTGGCATGCCAGAGCGAGGTGGATTGCGTGGCGGCAATCGCGCGACCGGCGCCTCGTGGCGGTTCGCGTCTGGGGCAACAATCCCTTGAAACTGGTCGTCGAGACGAGCGGGCCGTTTGAAGAACGCTAGCCGCCCGCATCACCTTTCTGGCTGCCCCTTCCGGCGAATTAACGCCCGCACGTCATCGGGGGCAGGAACGGACCTCCCACGCTTGTAACCGGAACTGCGAACCACTTGACGGGCGAAAAACCAGCGAACGGAAGAAGGAGGACTGGCGCGAAAAGACGCATCCAAATCGGCCTCGCCGGCACGGCGTTGCTGGGCACCCTCGGGAGCGGCGAGCGCCCAGCAGTTGCCCGATGGGACCCGACAGGGGCGCACAGCATCATCGATGTGCTTTCGGTCTGTGGTCGTGGACGCGATCCCGCGGGGGACGCGGACAGTCGGGCTGCCGCTCTCGGATGCATCTCATGTTGGCGCGTGCCCATCGACCGGATGGCAGCCCGAGACCGGATGGCAGACCTGTGCGTGCGCCTCGACCTCGGTGGGGAGATTGCGCGCGGTGCCGAGTTGTTGCCGTTTCCACCCGAGGTGGCTCGCCGACATCCCGATGTTGGAGTGCGGACCGCTTCGTCATCGCGGGCGCGGCCATCGTAGACCTCGCGAACAATGCCGTCGTCCGCGTCATCAGCGCGTGGGTGCAAGCGATCACGCCCTGCCGAGGGGACCCGCGGTGATTTCGAGGGCCCCCTTCTCTCTTGCGAGCTCGGCCAGAAACGGTTTTGAGCGCTTGACGAGGGCCGGTTTAGGCGGCCAGAGCAACAGGTGCCGCAGCTTCGCCGCCTGCCGACCGACGCCGGCGGAACCAGCGTAGCGCGGTGTTCATCAGCAGGGCCTTGGCCTCGACCTCCTGGATGATTAGGCCGTCGGCCGCACGGGCGAACGGACGCAGGCGCTCTTCGATGGCGTCGGCGCGCCCGCCAGATTGCACGTACCAAGTGGAGCGGAGCGGACGCGCCCAGGCTTCACCCAGCTCCATGATGGCCCCTGCTAGGGCGTGACGCTGGGGGGCGGCGATATCGTAACAGATGAGGTAGGTGCGCATGGTCGGGTCTCCAGGCAGCCGGGAGGTGTGGGGACGGGGAAACCTTGCAATGACATGTGCGAGCTCTGGAACATAGAGAGAACATGCGCCGATTCGCGCATGCCGTCCAGCTCTGTTCTAAGTTTGTTCGCTACCTGAGCGTTCGAACAGGTCAAGCTGGCCGTCGGCCTCGGTCGGGGCTGCCCGAGGGATCGGGCGATGGAGCCCGAAGTCGACGCGCTCGGCCAAGCCCGGGTGTTGCTGAGCAAACTGGGCCAGCGCCTTCTCCCGGCTGGCCCGGAAGCGCTTGCCTTCCCATATCTCATAGAGCCTGCGCGGGTCGCAGCCGTAGCGGTCGATGAGGTCCTTGCGGCGAATGCGCAGCCAGCGCGCGATCCAGATGTCGATGGCGTCGGCCTCGCTGAGCCGGCGCCGGGCCGGGCTGGGGTGCGGGGGAGCCGAGGAGCGTGGGCGCATGGGCGGTTGAGCGACTTGACGGTCGGGCAGCTTCACACAATTGATCGGTCCCAAGCCTAGCGCAATCGTGGCCGCTTCTCGCGGCACTCCCTGCATGGAAGTGGTGTCCAGTGATCCTGTTTCCCGCCATCGACTTGAAAGACGGGCGGTGCGTCCGCCTGGCGCGCGGCGAGATGACGGAGGCCACCATCTTCAATGACGATCCGGCGGCTCAGGCTAGAACCTTCCAGGCCCAGGGCTTCCGCTATTTGCATGTGGTCGACCTGAATGGCGCCTTCGCAGGCAAGCCGGTGAATGGAGCGGCCGTACAGGCGATCCTGGGCGCCGTCGGCGTCCCTGTCCAGCTGGGCGGCGGCATCCGCGACCTCGCCACCATCGAGCGCTGGCTCACCCACGGAATCGGACGGGTCATCCTGGGAACGGCAGCGCTTCGCGAGCCCAATCTGGTGCGCGAGGCGTGTCGCCGCTTTCCCGGCCGTATCGCCGTCAGCATCGACGCGCGGGACGGTAAGGTGGCCGTGGAAGGCTGGGCGGAAACCAGCACGCTCTCGGCGCTGGAGATGGTGCGCCGGTACGAGGACGCCGGCGTGGCCGCCATCATCCACACCGACATTGATCGCGACGGCATCCTGAAGGGCCTCAACCTGGTGGCAACCGCCGAGGTCGCCCGTGCCACCTCTGTCCCCGTGATCGCCTCGGGCGGCCTCGCCGGCATCGACGACGTGAAGGCTCTGCTCAAGCCGGAGCACGCGATGCTGGAAGGCGCCATCGTGGGGCGCGCCCTCTACGACGGCCGCCTCGATGCAAGGCAGGCGCTGGCGCTGCTGAGCTAGCCAACGATCAAGCAGGACCGGCAAAAGGCGGTGGCATTCGCCTCATTGTGGCTCTGCAACAATCTAACGCAACGTTCGGGCTAGCCCGACTTTTCTAACGTAGGCGCCCGCGCCCATTGGCTCAAGCGCCTTGGCCCAAACGGCTTGGCCCAAACGCCTTGGCCCATGCGCCGCCCCTTGATCGGAGC
>JAFMSC010000213.1 GCA_017353825.1 Hyphomicrobiaceae bacterium
GCGCCGCCAGCAGGAGCAGGAGCAACGGCGCCAGGCCGAGGAGGCCCAGCGTCGCCAGGCCGAGGAGGCGCGGCGCCACCAGCAGGAGCAGGAGCAACGGCGCCAGGCCGAGGAGGCCCAGCGCCGCCAGGCCGAGGAGGCACGGCGCCACCAGCAGGAGCAGGAGCAACGCCGCCAGGCCGAGGAGGCACGGCGCCACCAGCAGGAGCAGGAGCAACGCCGCCAGGCCGAGGAGGCCCAGCGTCGTCAGGCTGAGGAGGCACGGCGCCACCAGCAGGAGCAGGAGCAGCGCCGGCAGGCCGAGGAGGCCCAGCGTCGTCAGTCGGAAGAGGCGCGGCGCCGCCAGGGGGACGAGGAGCAGCGCCGCCAAGGGGAAGAGGCACGGCGCCGCCAAACCGAGCAGGAGCAGCGCCGGCGAGCCGAGGAGGAACAGCGTAGACACGGGGATGAAACGCGTCGCCCTCAAGCTGAGGAGGCCCAGCGACCACAGTCCGAGGAGGCCCGCCGACGGCATCTGGACGACAACCGGCGTCGGCAGATTGATGAGGAGCGGCGCCGACAAGCAGACCAGGAGCAACGGCGGCGGGCCGAGGACGACCAGCGCCGGCAGGCGAATGACGCTCGGCGGCTGGATTGGGAGAACCGGGGTCGGCAGATCGAGGAGGCACGGCGCCGGCGAGCGGAGCAGGAGCAGCGGCGGCGGGCCGAGGAGGCTCAGCGCCGGACGTTGCGGGCCCGGGAACGCTGGGAGGGGGCAGAGCGCCGCAAGGAGGAGGCCTACCTTGCGAAGCTGCACGGGTGCAGGGTGCTGGCTCGCCTTGCGAAGAGAGACTACTTCCAGCTTGCCTGCGGCGGCTATCAGTTGACCGTGGTGTGCTCGTCCATCGAGTGTCCCGAGGCCGGCGCCGAGATCAGACGCCGGCAAGAAGAGGAGGTGCGCCTTCGCCAGCGACGCGCGAGCCAAGAGGAAGAAGCCCTCCTCAGACTGCACGGCTGCACGATGATCGGGCGCCCCGGTGGAACCGCTTATGAGCTCTCATGCGGCACGCATCGCCTCACCGTGGAGTGTTCGTGGCCCGAATGCCCCGAGGCCGGCGCGGAGCTCAGGCGTCGCCACGACAAACAGGCACAGGCGCGGGAAACCGATCGCCTGAAGCGCCTGGAGGAGGCCCTGCGCCGGCTCTACAACTGCCGAGTGGTGACGTGGCTGGACGACTCCCGATTTGACCTGATCTGCGGTGAGCAACACTTCATTGTCACTTGCTCATCGGAGGAGTGTCCTGAGGCCGGTCGGGAGCTCGCTCGCCGCCGGGCGCTCGCGAGGTCAGGCTGCACGGTGCTCGCGAGCCTGGGCCCACGCACCTATCAGGTGTCCTGCGGTCTGCACGGCTTCGTCGCGTTCTGCAGCTCGACGGAGTGCAATGAAGTTGATGACGAGATCACGGGGCGCTGGCAGGAAGCCCTCCGCAGGAGGCACGGCTGCCGGCTGATCACCCGAATAGGTACATCCCGGCTCGACGTGCTCTGCGGGAATCGTCGCTTAAGGGTGGTTTGCTCGTCAATCGATTGCCCCGAGATCCGCGCAGCTCGCGAGTAATGCGGAGGCTGAATGCCGGGCGCAGGAGCGGATCGCTTGCGTCGCTACGATCTACCCCATGGGAAGCTTTGCATTCTGGGAAGGTCATGGCGTTGCTCCATCGGGCACGGCCAGGCGAGTAGGCCGGATGCCCTTGTGCGGTGACTCGGTGAACCTCCTCGATCGGCCGCACGTAGACCATCACCGTCTCGAGGCTCGCGTGCCTGGATAGCGGGCAATCTTGAGCGCCGGCACGTTGGACGCGGCCGCGCGCGACACCAGTCCCGGCGCCGGGCATGACGCGGGCTGCCGATGATGCGCTGCGAGGCGATGCTTCCGTTGATCAGGGCCGCAACCGCCCCTTGGTCCTGCTGATTAATGCCAATGCGGCTGGCCAGCGCCCACCAGGAGGCGAGCGCGAGCGGAATTCCGACGAACAGGGCCATCCCCACAGTATAGCCGGGGTTGCGGACGAACCGGTACGGCCCCGACGTGATCACCCGCTGCTCGCCCTGGGCGAGGCCGACCATCGCATGACATATGAGTAATAGATTGATCACAATCGCAACCTAACGTAAAATCTAATGATCATTTTAGTCTACACGCTTGCATCAACCCATCTAATGCGCTATAAATTAATCAAAAATGCCTATTAGTGCTCATAGGAAGGAACATTAAGGGATATGCGTACACCAAAATCGAAGGCTGCTCTGCCGCTGCCGGTGAAGCACGCTCTACGCAAGCTCGGACAGGACATCGCGCTTGCCCGCAAGCGTCGTCGCATCACCACGACGCTGATGTCGGAGCGCGCGTTCATCACTAGGAATACACTCAAGCGTGCCGAGAGCGGGGACGCAGGCGTCTCAATTGGCATCTACGCAACGCTGCTCTTTGTCCTCGGAATGGTGGATCGCTTGGCGGAACTCGCCGATCCAGGTCGAGACGCATTGGCTGTCGCACTGGAGGAGGAACGGATTCCAAGGCGGATTCGAACACCGAGAGGCGCTGAGGGGCTTCTGCCTTGACCCGCAAGCTCCTTGTCTATGTGGATCTGGGTGGCAAACCGATACGTGTTGGTCAATTGTGGACGCGTGCTAAGGGCAAACAAGAAAGCGCATCCTTCCAGTACGATCCGACTTGGTTGAGAAACCCCTTCAAGTTCGCGCTGGGTCCAACGTTGCCCCTTGGTGGCGCGGCCTTGCACACCCGTCGTCCTCTCTTCGGTGCGTTCTCCGATTCCGCTCCCGATAGCTGGGGGCGGAGATTGATGCGCCTCCACGAGCGCGAGGATGCCAAAAAGGAAGGCCGAGATGCACGCACCCTCATGCAAGTGGACTACCTTGCTGGGGTGGACGACGAAACCAGGATGGGCGCCCTTCGGTATAAGAACAACGCGGACGACGAGACGTTTCAAAGCGCAACAGAGCAACGTGTGCCGCCACTTGTTCGCCTGCGGGCGCTGTTGAATGCGAGCAGCCGAGTAGCCGCAGAGAAGGAGACTAGGAGGGATATCCAGTTGCTCCTGAAGCCAGGCTCCGCACTTGGCGGCGCCCGGCCAAAGGCGACGATACGGGATACAAGCGGTCGGCTGCTTCTCGCCAAGTTTCCCAAATCTGATGACCGATGGCCTTGGACATTGTGGGAGGATGTCGCGCTCGGTCTGGCCGGCCAGGCGTTGATCTCGGTACCAGAGCACAGGATCGGGCACGTTCTGCTGCAGCCAGTTCTCATGCTCGTCCGCTTCGACCGTGGAGCCGGTAGTTCGCGCATCCCCTTCTTGTCAGCGATGACGGCGTTAGATGCTACCGACAATGACGAGGGGCGGAGCTACCTTGAGATCCTTGACTTCATTCGGCAAGAGGGCGCAGACCCGCAGGCGGATGCGCGTCAACTCTGGCGTCGCATGGTGTTCAATGTCTTGATCTCGAACACTGATGATCACCCCCGAAATCATGGGTTCTTGCGCACGTCTAAGGGTTGGGTGCTCGCTCCAGCATATGACTTGAACCCCGCCCCAGACAGCCCGCGCGTGCACAGCATGGCGTTGAACGAAATCGATCCCGTGGCATCCTTGGACACGTTGCTCAGCGTCGCGCCGAGCTTCGGGATTTCAAGAGACGATTCCACGACGATCGTATCTGAGGTTGCCGCTGCCGTCAGCAATTGGCGCAATGCCGCAACAGAAAGAGGTCTCACAAAGCAAGATCAGGAGCGGATGGAGCCTGCGTTCGAGCACGACGATCTGAGGCAGGCGCGGAAGCTAATTGTTACTTCGCATCATGGGCAACCTTCCAAGCGCAGGAAGGGACGGAGCGGAAGGAAGGCGCCGCGCCGGGTCGCGTTATGAATATTCTCCATGCAGTCAGGTCCGATAGATTGCCTTCGTCCGAGACGTCGGCACGGGGCGCCGCGAGCGCGACGAAAGTTGCAACCGGAATTGCCACCGGACGGGCAGGGATGGGAAGGTAGCGACCGGGACAACAGGTAGGCACGCCAACGGGCCATTGGCACACGGCCATCGGCAAATCATGTTCGACCGGTTTGGTTGCTCGTCTGATCGCGGCGTTCGTCCATCTCGCCATTACATCACGGAAGTATCGATACCCGCTAAGCTAGGCGTTCGGCCCACGCTGCATCGAGACCGGCTGCCAGCGGTGCAAGCCACTGGCGGCAAGCACCGTCGGATTGACACAAGACAGCGGCCAGCGCCCCGAAAGGGCCAGAGCGAGCTCTCGCCCCACTCGACGCTTGCGCGCGGGGTCGAAGCGCGCGGAGGCCGAGGCGTTGTGCGGTGACAGGATCACGTGTGGCATCTTCAACAGTGGGTTGTCAGCACGCGCGGGCTCGGTCTGGAACACGTCCAGCCCGGCTCCGGCAATCCATTTCTCCTGAAGCGCTCGGATCAGGGCCTGCTCGATGACCGTCGCACCGCGCCCCGTGTTGATGAAGATCGCGGTCGGCTTCATCTGGCGGAAATGCTCCTCCTTGAGAAAGCCAACGGCCTCTGGCGTGGCCGGTAGGTGCATGGAGATGAAATCCGAGCGGCTCAGCACGTCCGAGAGACCGGCAGGCTCGACCCCGCGCTCCGAGACCTCAAGTTCGTCGATGAATGGATCGAAGGCCAGCATGCGCAGCCCGAACGCCCGTGCTCGCTCCGCCACCGCGCGCGCGACCCGGCCGAAGGCTATGAAGCCCAGGGTCTGCCCCATCAGCCGCGGCACCTGCAGAAGCTGCGGCCGGCCTTCGGACCACCGGCCTTCACGCACCATGCGGTCTTGCTCGATCGCCCGGCGATGGGTGGCCAGCAGAAGCATCATGGCATGGTCCGCTACCTCCTCGATGAAGGTGTCGGGACAATTGGTGACGGGAATGCCCTTGTCGGTGGCGGCGGCGACGTCAACGTAGTCGACGCCTACCGTTGCCAGTGCGATGATGCGGCACTTCTCCAGGGCCTGGATCATCTGGGCATTGAACCGCATGCCTTTGGCGTAGACCGCGTCGGCATCCCTAGCCGCAGAGATGAAGCCCTCCTGCGTTGGGGGGCACTCGACAATCTCGGCATCAAGCCCCTCGAGAGCCTCCATCTCGTAGACGTAGCCGCCGCCGGCAGCGCTGAACGATGCACCGGCGGGTGTGACAATGCGAAATCTGGGCATGGCTCTTTTTCCTGACGAGTCTAGCGATGATGCTGGGCGGCGAGGCGTAGTCGCCTTACTCCTTCATGGTGCCCATACTCCTTCATGGTGCCCATGAGTGAGGCAACGTATTAGTCGACGAAGCAGGAAGAGAAGATGGCGACAGGCAGCGATCGATGAGGGCGCCTGCCATCGGCGCTCCATTCTCTTCGCGCAAGGACAGGAAGTGCGCTAGGACTGGGCTATGGCGAAGCTCAAATACGCGCCCAGACCGCACGCGGGGCTCGACATTGTGGGCGGAGCGCGCGTGTTGCGCCTAGATCACTCAACGTCGGGTCACCCTTGCCCGGAACTTGAAGCACGCTCCGTTCTGCAGCGGGAGCAAACCTGGGAGAGACGAACATGAAGGTGGGAGCGGCGATCGCGGAAATCATGAAGCGCGAGGGTGTGGAACTCCTTCTTGGCTATCCCGTGAACCACCTCATCGAATTTGCGGCAGCAGCGGATATTCGCCCCATCATGGTGCGCCAGGAGCGCATCGGGCTGCACATGGCCGACGCCATCTCGCGCATGACCTCGGGCCGCAAGATCGGCGTGTTCTGCATGCAGCACGGGCCGGGTACCGAGAACGCATATGGCGGGATCGCCCAGGCTTTTGCCGAATCGGTGCCGATCCTGGTCGTGCCGGGCGGCTATGCCCGGCGCATCGCTCACATCGCCCCCAACTACCACGCCGTCACGCAGATGCGGGGCATCACCAAGTCCGCCGAGCCGGTGGTCACTGCTGCCGAGGTGCCGAGCATCATGCGGCGTGCCTTCTCGCGCCTGCGCAACGGCCGCGGCGGCCCGGTGCTGGTGGAGGTTCCGGCCGACCTGTGGAACGAGGAACTGCCCGGCACTCTCGAGTACAACCCCGTGTCGGCCGGTCGATACGGCCCTGAGCCCGCCACGGCTCGCGCAGCGGCACGGCTGCTCGCCGGGGCCAAGCGACCCGTCATCTATGCGGGGCAGGGCGTGCACTGGGCGCGCGCCTGGCCACAGTTGCGGCAGCTGGCGGAGCTACTCGCCGCGCCGGTCACGACCAGTCTCGGGGGCAAGAGCGCCTTCCCCGAGGACCACCCGCTCGCTCTCGGCTCCGGCGGCGTGGCTGTGCCGAAGACGGTGCGCCACTTCCTCGACGCGTCGGATGTCATCCTGGGCATCGGCTGCAGCTTTACAGAGACCAACTTCGGCGTCGCCATGCCGAAGCGCAAGACCATCATCCACGCTACGCTCGATCCCGACCACATCAACAAGGACGTCGCTGCCGACCTCGCTCTGATCGGCGATGCCGCGGTGACCTTGGATGTGCTGTTGGCAGAGCTGAACGCGCTGGTTGCGAGCCCGCGCGACAAGACCCCCGTTGCGCGCGAGATCGCCCAGATGCGCGAGGAATGGCTCGCGCAATGGAAGCCGAAGCTCACCTCGGCGGAGGTACCGCTCTCGCCCTACCGCGTGATCTGGGATCTCCTGCACACCGTTGATGTTTCCAACACCGTCATCACCCACGACGCGGGCAGCCCGCGCGATCAGCTCTCCCCGTTCTGGGTCACGCGCGAGCCGCTCGGTTATCTCGGGTGGGGCAAGACCACCCAGCTCGGCTATGGGCTGGGTCTTGCCATGGGCGCCAAACTCGCCTGTCCTGACAAGCTCTGCATCAACGTGTGGGGCGATGCCGCGATCGGCTTCACCGGCATGGACTTCGAGACGGCGGTGCGCGAGCGCATCCCTATCCTGTCGATTCTGCTCAACAACTACTCGATGGCGATCGAGCTCAAAGTGATGCCGATCTCCACCGAGAAGTACCGCTGTACCGACATCTCTGGCGACTACGCTGCGATGGCGCGCGCGTTCGGCGGCTACGGCGAGCGCATCACCGAGCCCACGGAGATCATACCCGCCATCAAGCGGGGCATCGAGCAGACCAGGAAGGGTGTCCCGGCGCT
>JAFMSC010000214.1:0-4851 GCA_017353825.1 Hyphomicrobiaceae bacterium
GCCCCGGCGTCGGTGCCCGCCGCACCGGCAGCGTCAAGGGCCCCGCTGGCGGCGCAACAGGCGGCCCAGGCCGCTGTGAAGGCGTCTCTGCCCGCGGCGCTTGGCCCCAAGAAGCCCGTAAGCCAGCGGCACGGCTTCAAGGTGAACGAGTGGATCGTCTATCCGGCGCATGGCGTTGGGCGCATCGTCGCCATCGACGAGCAGGAGATCGCCGGCATCTCACTTGAACTGTTCGTCATCACCTTCGAGAAGGACAAGATGACGCTGCGGGTGCCCACGGGCAAGTCCGAGAGCGTTGGCATGCGCAAGCTGGCCGAGGAGCCGACGGTCAAGAAGGCCATGGAGACCCTGAAAGGGCGGGCCCGCATCAAGCGCACCATGTGGAGCCGGCGCGCGCAGGAATACGAGGCCAAGATCAACTCCGGCGACCTCATCGCCATCGCGGAGGTGGTGCGCGACCTTTATCGGTCGGAGAGCCAGCCCGAACAGTCGTACTCCGAGCGGCAGCTCTACGAGGCCGCGCTCGACCGCATGGCGCGCGAGATTGCGGCGGTCGAGAAGCTCGACGAGCGCGGCGCGGTGCAGCGCCTCATCGAGGTGCTGGCCAAGAGCGCGCGCGGCCGGCGCTTGGCCGCCGACGAGGAAGAAGACAAGGCCGCCTAGCCTAGGCCTAGAGGGTGCAATGGGGTGTCCGCCCCGTATTGCACGATTTTTCGCATCCGTGCAAAGCTGAAAGCCACAAAGCCGCACCGAGCCTACGAGGTAGCGGCTGCAGCCGGGGCGAGCGGTGGCGTGCCTGAGGCCGGGGCGCTGCCGTTGGCGGCGGCAAGGCGGGCCAGAAGCTCCTCGGCGATGGCCTTGATGGCGGTGCCGGAGTCGCCTGGATACTTGGCCACGTAGGATCGCTCCACGCTGGAGAGCTGGGCGGCATGCTGTAGCGCGCTGGAGCGGGGAATGGTCTGGGTGAAACAGCGATTCTCGGGGTTGCTGGTAAGCCAGCGGTGGTAGTCCGCGTCGACCGAGGAGTGCCCCTCCTTCATGTTGATGCACACGCCAAGGTTCTCGGCAAAGCCCATCTCCGGGTTGAGGCCTTTGAAGCGGCGAAACACTTCGAGCCCGCATGTCGAGATGTAGTCGGGCTTGGTCGGTGAGAAGTGGTAGTCGGCTTCCCTGAGCCACGACTCGGTGAGGATAGACAGGCCCGGCGGGCAGTCGATGAAGATCACGTCGAAAACGCCGCGCACGTTGCCCAAGAGGGTACTGATTGAGCTGCGCAGCCGGGCATGCAGCTCCTCCTTGGACACCTCCCGCTCGAACAGCGTGAGCTGCATGTCGCTCGGGATCAGATAAACGGTGCGCGCCTCGTCCACGTCGGAGACGCCACCCACCACAAAGCGTGGCCACTCCACGGGCACGTTATTGAGGACGCTGGAAACCAACAGATCGACGATGGTGAGCCCTTCCGACTGCAGCCGGTGCAGGCTGGCGGCGGTGAGCAGCATGGAACTGATGCTGGCCTGGGAGTCCGAGTCGATGATCAGCACGTTCTTGCGGAAGTGCGCCGACAGCGTCTCGGCCAACGCCAAGACGAGGGTCGACTTGCCGACCCCGCCTTTGGTGTTCATGACGGCGATCGAATTGCGTATCGCCCGCACGGGTCCGTCCATCACCGTCCTCGGATTACGTGGGATGTTGCTGCCGAATGTGGCAGAGTCCTGCCGGTGCTTTCAAGGTCAAGCTCGCGCTTATTGGTCTATTCGCCGCCCTTTCGCCGTCCGCCGCTCGAGGTGGGCGTGGGCGTGGGAGGCGGAGCCGGAGCCGGCGCCGTTCCCGCGGCAGGTGTGGCAGCCGCGGACTTCGCGCCGCCGGCGCGCTCCCGTGCCAGGTAATGGTACTCCGGGTTGGGCTTCATGTCAGTGGCGGCGGCCACGCGGTTGGTCATGTTGTAGAAACCCGCGACCGCGGCGATATCCCAGATATCGCGGTCGGAAAAGCCGGCCCGGCGCAGGGCCTCGCGGTCGGCCTCTCGCATCTTGTCGGGTGCCTCGGTGAGCTTGACGCAGAACTCAAGCATGGCCTCGTGGCGCGGCTCCAGGGTGGCGGCACGCCAGTTCTGGGCGATCAGCTCGCCCAGCTCCGGGTCGCCCGCGCGCTGGCGCAGGGCGGCGCCGTGCGAGGTGAGGCAGTAGTGGCAATGGTTCACGGTGCTCACCGCCACGGCGATCATCTCACGCTCGGCCTTGGAGAGGCCACTGTCACCCAGCATTAGGTCGTCGGCCATCTGGATGAAGGCCCTGAGCTTGGCGTTGTCGAAGGCGTAGGCGCGCAGCACGTTGGGCACGAAGCCAAGCTTCTCCTCGCACTTGGCGAAGTAGGCGGCGTTGTCGGCATCGAGGCGGGCCTCGGGCCCTAGATCCAGGGCTGTCTGTTTGACCTTCTTAGGCATCGGTGTGTCCCTGACGGGTGAACACGGCATTGTCAACGGCGGATCAACATCGTTGTCAATTGCCGCACCTATAATCACATTTCCGGCCCCAAACGTTGCGAGGAGAGGCCTATGGCTCTCACGACGACCGATAGCGGCGGCGACGCCCTCCAGGGCGTGCGCAGAGCGCTGGGCGAGGCTTCGTTGGCCGCGCGATTCGCCTCGCTGCTCTATGGCGACAAAGTTCCCGACGGCCTTGGCGCCGTGTCGTCCGAGTGGCTTGCGGACAACGTCGAGGCGGCCTTCGCGTTTATCCGTGAGAAGCCGCGCGCCGGGCACAAGGTGGGCATCCGCCGCGCGCCTGCGAACGGTGATGGTGCCGCGCTGTCCGTCGTGGAGATCCTCAACGACGACATGCCGTTTCTGGTCGATTCGGCGATGGGCGAACTGCAGGCGCGCGGCCTCGCGGTGGGCCAGCTGCTCCACCCCATCTTCAAGGCACGGCGCGACCCGGCCGGCCGGCTTCAGGCCATCCTGGGCCCCGGCGACCAGAGCTGGAATGACGGGCAGCAGGAGAGCTACATAGCCATCTATGTGGCGACCGGCCTGTCGGAGACGATCGCGGGAGATCTCGCGGGTACCCTTTCGGCCATCCTCGGTGAGGTCCGCACGGCGGTGGAGGACTGGCAGCCCATGCGGCGGCTGGTCCAGGAGGCCGCGCGCCGGCTCGAGCAGAGCGCGTTGCGCACAGCGCGGGCCGACATCGGCGAGGCGGTGGCCTTCTTGCATTGGCTCGCCAACAACAACTTCACGTTCCTTGGCGCCCGCGAACACCGCCTCGCTCACTCTGCCGGTGCGGACAAGCTGCTCGCCGTCGAAGCAAGCGGGCTGGGTATGCTGCGCAACCCCACCGTGAACGCCCTGTCGAGCCAAGCCGCTCGCGCCGTCGCTCCCCTCGTGATCAGCAAGTCCAGCCTGCAGAGCCGCGTCCACCGGCGGGTCACCATGGATTGCGTCGCGGTCAAGACCTGGGGCGCGGACGGCAGCGTCAGCGGCGAGGTGCACATCGTCGGCCTGTTCACGTCACAGGCCTACACCACGTCGCCGCGCGCCATTCCGCTTCTGCGCCACAAGGTGGAGACGGTGCTGGGCCTGAGCGGCTATCCGGCCGCTAGCCACGACGGCAAGGCGCTCCTCAACGTGTTGGAGACGTTCCCTCGCGACGAACTGTTCGAGATCGACGCCGACGAACTGCGGCGGTGGAGCGAAGGCATCCTCGACTTGGAGATCCGTCCGCGCGTTCGCGTATTCGCGCGGGGCGATCGCTTCCACCGGTTCGTCACGGCGCTCGTGTACGTGCCGCGCGACCGCTACACCTCGGCCGTGCGCGAGCGCATCGCTGCGGTGCTGGCGCAGGCCTACGGTGCCCGTCTGGCGGCGTTCTACCCGTATTTCACCGAAAGCCCCCTGGTGCGCGTGCAATTCATCCTCAGCCGGACGGAAGGGGTAACGCCCCAAGTAGACACGCTCGAGCTGGAGCGGCGCATCGCCGGGCTGATCCGCACCTGGGACGACCGGCTCATGGAGGCGATCGCGGCACAGGGTAGCGCGGCAGAGGCCCTGCTGGCGCGATACGCCGCGGCCTTCCCCGCCGACTACGCGGCGGCCTTCCCGGCCGAGCGTGCGCTCCACGACATCCAACGCATCGAGCGGCTCGGGCCGGACATGACGGTGGCCATCGAGTTCTACCGCGAGACCAGCGCCCCGGCCGCGCGCGTCAGCGCCGCCGTCTATCGCTTCGGCGGGCCCATCAGCCTGTCGCAGCGCGTGCCGCTCCTGGAGAACCTCGGCTTCCGTGCCATCGACGAGCGCACCTACTTCCTTCGCCCACGGTTCCCGGACGGCCCGCGCACCGTCACGCTGCACGATATGCTGCTGGAGACGAGCGACGGCACGACCATCGACCTTGCCATGCACGGGCCGCGCCTGGAGGCCGCCTTTCACGCCGTGTTCGGCGGCGCAGCCGACAACGATACCTTCAACAGGCTGGTGGTGTCGGCTGGCGCCGACTGGCGTTCGGTCGCGGCCCTGCGGGGGCTGGCCGCCTACCTGCGCCAGCTGGGCGCGCCGTTCGGGCCGCGCTACATCGCCGATACCCTCCACCGGCACGCGGGTGTCACGCGTGACCTCTTGGAGCTGTTCCACCTGCGCTTCGATCCCGACCGCGCGCTCGACGCCGGCGCACGCCGGGCTGCGGAGGCGCAGATCCGCGGCCGCATCGAGGGCGCGCTGGCAGCCGTGCCGAGCCTCGACGAGGACCGCATCCTGCGCCTGGTGCTGAACCTGATCGGCGCGATCGTGCGCACAAATTTCTATCAGACCGCTCAAAGCGGACGCGGCGCGCATTCCCCTGCCAACAAAGGGCA
>JAFMSC010000214.1:4861-7187 GCA_017353825.1 Hyphomicrobiaceae bacterium
GGCAGGGACCGCTGGGGTCGGCGCGACACGAAAATCGCGGGCCGGAGGCGCTTGCCTTCAAGTTCGACGGCGCGGCGGTGGATGCGGCGCCGCGGCCGCGGCCGTTCCGAGAGATCTGGGTCTACTCCCCGCGCGTGGAGGGCGTGCACCTGCGCTTCGCGCCGATCGCGCGTGGCGGCATACGCTGGTCGGACCGCGCGCAGGACTTCCGCACGGAAATCCTGGGCCTGGTGCGGGCGCAGCGCGTGAAGAACGCCGTAATCGTGCCTTCGGGTGCCAAGGGCGGGTTCCTGCCGAAGCAGCTGCCGACGCGCGGTAGCCGCGACGAGGTGCAGCGGGAGGCAATAGCCGCGTACCGCATCTTCGTTTCCGCCTTGCTCGACCTCACCGACAACATCGAGGCGGGCAAGCTGGTGCCGCCGAAGCGCGTCGTCCGCTATGACGGCGACGATGCCTATCTGGTGGTGGCTGCCGACAAGGGCACCGCAACGTTCTCCGACATTGCCAACGACATCGCGCGCGAACACGACTTCTGGCTTGACGACGCGTTCGCCTCGGGCGGTTCGGCGGGCTACGACCACAAGGCGATGGGGATCACCGCGCGCGGCGCCTGGGAGTGCGTGAGGCGCCACTTCCGCGAGATGGACGTGGATATCCAATGCCAGCCGTTCCGCGTGGTGGGGGTTGGCGACATGTCGGGCGACGTGTTCGGCAACGGCATGCTGCTGTCGGCGCAAACCCGGCTGGTCGCGGCGTTTGACCATCGCGACATCTTTGTCGACCCCGAGCCCGACGCGGACATCGCATTCGCCGAGCGAAAGCGGCTCATCGCGCTGCCGCGCTCCAGCTGGCAGGACTACGCCAAGGCGAGGATCTCTAAGGGAGGCGGAGTGTTCTCGCGCGCCCTCAAGGCGGTTCCCGTCAGTCCCGAGATGAAGACGCTGCTCGGCGTTGGTGTGGACAGCGTGACGCCCGCCGAGCTGATCCGCGCCATCCTCAAGTGCAAGGTGGACCTGTTGTGGTTCGGCGGCATCGGCACCTTTGTGCGCGCCGCAGGCGAGCGCGACGAGGAGGTGGGTGACCGCGCCAACGATGCGCTGCGTGTAACGGCGGCGGAGGTCGGCGCCAAGGTGATCGGCGAGGGCGCCAACCTGGGTGTGACGCAGCCGGGGCGCATCGAGTTCGCCGAGCGCGGCGGGCGCATCAACACCGACTTCATCGACAATTCCGCCGGCGTGAACACCTCCGACCAGGAGGTGAACATCAAGATCGCGCTGCAGCCGGCGGCGCGCGCCGGCGCACTCACGGCGAAGGCACGCCTTGCGATGCTGGCCGACATGACGGGCGACGTAGCGGCAGCCTCCCTGCGCAACAACTACCAGCAGTCGCTGGCGCTCAGTCTGGCGGAACGCCGCAGCGTGCGCGACCTCCCCGACTACGCGCTTTTGATGCAGAGCCTGGAGGCGCACGGCCTCATCGATCGTGCGCTGGAGGCGCTGCCCTCGGAGATGGCGTTGCTGGAGCGGGGACGCGCCGGGCGCGGGCTGACGCGGCCGGAGCTCGCGGTGCTCATGAGCTATGCCAAGATCGCGCTCCAGCATGACATCCTGGAAAGCCCGGTGCCGGACGAGCCGCAAATGGATGGGTGGCTCACGGGCTACTTTCCGGCGCTCTTGCGCGAACGCTTCGCCAAGGCGATCCGCGGCCATAGCCTGCGCCGGGAGATCATCGCGCTTGGCCTCACTAATGCCGTCGTCAACCGCGGCGGGCCCGCCATGGCGGTGCGCATCGCGACCGAGACCGGCCGGAGCACGGCGGACGTGGCGCACGCCTTCATGGCGGCGCGTGAGGTTTTCGAGCTGTCGCGCCTGTGGCAGCGCATTGACGAGCTTGATGGCAAGGTCGACGGCGAAACCCAGCTCGCCCTCTATGCCGCCACCCAGGAACTGGTGAATGCCGAGACGCTGTGGTTCCTGCGCGACGGCGCCCCAGGGCGCGACCTGGCGGGGACCATCGCACGCCACAAGGCCGGTGTGGCGGCGCTGACGGGGGCGCTGGAGACGGTCCTGCCCGCAACCCGCAGGAGTGCGCTGGCACAGGCGGCGGCCGGACTCGGCCGGGTTGGGGTGCCTTCGGACCTGGCCACCGACGTGGCGCGTCTCGGCATCCTGGCGCAGGCGCCGGCGGTGACCGAGATCGCGCGTGCGGCGGGGCAGCCTGTGCCGGAGGCGGCGCGGGTCTATTTCGACATCGGCGCGCGGCTGTTGATCGACGAGTTGACCCGGCGCGGCGCGAGCGTCGCCACGGCCGATCCCTACGAGCGGCA
>JAFMSC010000566.1 GCA_017353825.1 Hyphomicrobiaceae bacterium
GCGTCGCAATGCCGCCGCCGCTGCGCCTCGCAGCGACCCCGCCTCAACCCTCCCGCGTTCCGGGGTGGCAGGCGCGTAGGTAGCCGGCGTGGTCGGCCATCTTGCCGCGCGCGCCTTCCTCAAGGGCGGCGCGCATCTGGGGCTCGATGGCGCGCTTACGGTGGTTTTTCGGGTCCACGTGCACGTAGGTCGACTCCGTCGTCGCGAGTACCATCGATTCGCCGGCCCGGCGCATCTCGGTTGAGAGCATGAACGACGTCGTGCCCATCCGGGTCACCCAGGTCGAGATCTCCAGAACGTCATCGAAGCAGGCCGGCGACTTCCACTCGATCGCCTGGCGCACGATCTGCAACTCGAAGGTACCGTCGAAGCCGTCCGTGGGCCTGGGCAACGCGGCGCGCAAGAACTCGAAGCAGGCGAGGTCAGCATAGTCGCCGTAGCGCGAGTTGAAGACCACGCGCTGGGCATCGCATTCCTGGAAGCGCACACGCAGGAAATAGCGGAACGGTAAGGCCATACGTTCGTCTCGCAGCGTCAAAGCCGGCCAACCCGGCGATGGATGGTGAGCGCGTCGGGGCCAAGCATGCGCCGCTCGGCAAGCTGCCAGCGCGCGCGGTCGTCGAGGAGCTCCAGCCCGCGGTCGCCAAAGGGCCTGCGGCCACCGCCGCCGAGCGCCTCGGTGCCGCGCGCGATCACCACCTCGTCGACGAGGTCGGCGGCGAGGAGGGCCGCTGAGATGGTGGGGCCGCCCTCGACCAGCACGCGCGTCACGCCCTCCCGCCCGAGCGAGCGCAACACGGCGTCAAGATCGAGCCGTCCGTCCGGGCCCGCGGCCACCTGTCGTGCCTCGACGCCCGATGGGTAGGCCGGCGGCGTGCTGCCGATGGCGCCGAAGATGAGGATGGGCACGCGGCGGATGGTCGCGAACATCTTGCGCGGCGGGGCGATGCGGAAGCGAGAATCCAGCAGCACCCTGCGCGGCGAGCGGTTGGCGAGGCCCGGCAACCGGCAGGTCAGCTCCGGATCGTCGTCGTCCACAGTCCTGCGCCCAACCAGCACCGCATCGACCCGCGCCCGTAGCACGTGCGCATAGGCACGTACAACGGGCCCTGTCACCCAGACTGGCGCGCCATCGCCCGGAGCGATTAGGCCGTCGCCCGCGACCGCCACCTTGAGCTGGACGAACGGCCGCCCCCTCGTCATACGCAGGATGTGTCCCGCCGTCACCCAGCGCGCCTCCCGGCCGCAGGTGCCGATGTCGACCGTCACGCCAGCCCGGCGCAGCACGGCCACACCCTGGCCGGCGATTTCGGGGTTGGGGTCCTCGGTGGCGACCACCACGCGCCGCATGCCGGCGGCGAGGATCGCCTCGGCGCAGGGCATCGCCTTGCTCACGACCGGATTGGACCGCCCGTGGTAGGAGCAGGGCTCTAGCGTGACATACATGGTTCTGCCGCGGGCCGCCTCGCCGGCGAGGCTCAGCGCATGCGCCTCGGCATGCGGCCGCCCGCTGATCTGGGTCCAGCCGCGCGCGACCACCTCGCCCGTGGTTTCGTTGGCGATAACGGCGCCGACCGCGGGGTTGGGCGCGGTCTGGCCCAGCATGCGGCGTGCGACGCGCAGCGCGAGGCCCATCATGCGCTTGTCGCGGGCATCACTGGCGTGCTCCTTGCCACTCATGAAGGTCTTCTGATGTTTCGTCCTGCGCCCAGCCCCGGCCCCGGCCCGCCCGCAGCGTCGTCCGGCGCCGCCGCCAAGCCGGCAATCTCCGCCAGCACCTCCTGGAAGTCGGCCGCCTGCCCGAAATGGCGGTAGACGGAGGCAAAGCGTACGTAGGCCACCGCATCGAGCCCCTTCAACGCTTCCATCGCCAGCTCGCCGATCACCGAGGAGGGCACGTCCTGCTCGCCCATGCTCTCCAGCCGCCGCACCAGCCCCGACACCATGCGCTCGATCTCTTCCCCATCGATCGGGCGCTTGCGCAGGGCCACCTCCACTGAGTGCAAGAGCTTGGCGCGCTCGAATGGCTCGCGCCGGCCGGAGCGCTTGACCACAACCAACTCACGCAGCTGCACCCGCTCGAAGGTGGTGAACCGCCCACCGCAGTCTTCGCACGCGCGCCGGCGGCGGATAGCGGCGTTCTCCTCTGTCGGCCGGCTGTCCTTCACTTGTGTGTTCTCGCCGTTGCAATAGGGGCAGCGCATGCGGATCCTCCCTCTCCACGCGCACGTCTCCCTCTCCCCGCGCGGCCGAGCTTGCCACGGACACCGCCAGCACGGGGAGAGGCCGGGGTGAGGGGCAGCCACGCGCTGAGCGCGGAGTAATGCGGCTGCCCCT
>JAFMSC010000215.1 GCA_017353825.1 Hyphomicrobiaceae bacterium
GGGGGGCGCCCGCCCCGGCCGCGAGCCACTCGCCGACAGCGGTCGCGCCATCGCCGATCAGTTTGGCGTCGGCGCCCCCGGAGGAGGCCGGCAAGGCCAGGCCGAAACCCCTCGAGACTGGCCAGACGGAGAAGGAGAAGGCTGCTTTCGACAGTGAGGCGCGCCCGGCTCCCGATCACGGTTCTCGTCAATCTAGTACGCCGGGCAGCGAGAGCATGCCGGCATCGGATGTGGCGCAGGTGTTGACCGAGCAAGGGCGCGATCGCGAGGAGGCGCGCGTTGAAGATCCACGCAAGCTGCCGATCGAGGCGGGTCGTGGCGAAGTGACCCCCTCAACACAACCCGGCGCAGCGAAAGGCGCGGCGTCTCTCGCCCCTGGCAGCGCGCATAAATGGGCCGACGTCCGCAACCCTCGATTCGGTTTTTCGCTGGCCTATCCGACCGACCTGTTGGTTGAGGGTCCTGAGCGAAGCAACCAAGGCACGGTGTTCCACACGCGCGATGGACGCGCATCGTTGAGCATATCGGCTGCCACCACCGCATTGACGCTGGCCGCGCATTGGCGCTCGCTCGTGGACGGTCCCTACCGGGGTGCCGCGTTCGATTACACGCCGCGCCGTGCCTATTGGTTCGTGCTCTCCGGCACGCTTGCCGGCTCGATATTCTACCAGCGCGTGACCTTGTCCTGCGACAGGCGAATGGTCCACTCGTGGAAGCTCGTCTATCCTGCGGCGGAGCGCGACGTCTTCGATCCCGTCGTCGAGGAGATCCATCGCCGCTACACGCATAGCAACGGGGCAGGCGCGCGTTGTGGCGAAGTCGGCCGGTAGACGTTGCCGCGCGCCTTACGGCACCGCCTCGCCCGGGGCATAAGCGTGGATGGCAAGGGCGTGGACCTTGGTGGCGAGCTCATCAGCCAGAAGCTCATTGACCATGCGGTGGCGGGCAAGGCGGGACTTGCCGGCGAACTTGGACGACACCACCAGCACGCGGAAGTGGCTTTCGCCGGCCTGTGCCTGTGGGCTGTGGGCGGCGTGCAGATGCGACTCATCGAGGATGTCGAGACGCGTGGGCCGCAGAGCTTGCTCGAGCCGCTGGCGAATGGTGGCCTGAACCGACATCTGCGTCCTCCGCTCACGGGCAGGCGGGCCGCCGTGCCGGTCTGTTGGGGTCGCCGCCCGGCCGCTGCCCAAGCCAAGTCTGCAACGCGATATAGCAGGGGCGCAACAGACCGGGCCCAGGGCTCTGCTAGAACCTTGTGCCCAAACCGGCCAGCGCCCATACTCAACCTCGCGATGAAACTCGATTCAAAGTACTTCGACTCGCTGCGCGCCAAGCCCGCAGGCGAAACGCCTGCGCCGGCGGCCGGGCCGACGTGCCAGTGGAAGGGCTGCCAGAGCGTGGGCCTCTACAAGGCTCCCGTGGGTCGCGGCCAGGAGGGCAAATATTACCTCTTCTGCCTCGATCACGTGCGGCAATTCAACGCCTCCTACAACTACTTCGAGGGCTGGAGCATGGCCGAAGTCGAGGCTTTTCAGAAGGATGCCATAATCGGGCACCGGCCCACCTGGCGCACGGGCGCAGGCGGCGCCATCGTCGGTGCCCACAAGAGAGCCGCCTTCACCCGCGCGTTCGTGGACCCGCACGCGTTCCTTGGCGGGCGCTTCGGCCGCGACAAGGCGGCGCCGGTGCGCCGGCTCAAGCCGATCGAGCGCAAATCGTTGGAGACGCTGGGACTCGCCGAGGGTGCCGACCGCCAGCAGATCAAGCACCGCTTCAAGGAACTGGTGAAGCGCCACCACCCCGACGCCAACGGGGGCGACAAACGGTCCGAGAACAAGTTGCGGGAAATCATCCAAGCCTATAACTATTTAAAGCAGGCGGGCCTCGTCTGAGACCGATGCGTGAGGCCCGCTCCAGCGACGACAGAACTGTTCTCGGCCGATCGGGTCCAGCGGCTGTGGCTGGCGCCGGCGGCGATTCCTGGACATGAAGGATATGCCCGCCCAAGCCCAAGCCGGGGTCCCCGGCATGCCGGATATGAAGGTGTCCGTGCGCCAGCTGTTCGCCATCGACGCTGACCTCGAGGCGCCGGCCTACTCCAAGGCCACCGACCATGTGCCCGACATCGACCCTGATTACGTCTTCAATCGCGAGGTGACGCTGGCGATCCTGGCCGGGTTCAAGTTCAACCGCCGCGTGATGATCCAGGGCTACCACGGCACCGGCAAATCCACGCACATCGAGCAGGTGGCGGCGCGGCTCAACTGGCCGTGCGTGCGCATCAATCTCGATAGCCACGTGAGCCGCATCGACCTGATCGGCAAAGACGCCATCGTCTTGAAGGACGGCAAGCAGGTGACCGAGTTCAAGGAGGGCATGCTCCCCTATTGCCTGCAGTCCAACACCGCGCTGTGCTTCGACGAGTACGACGCCGGCCGTCCGGACGTGATGTTCGTGATCCAGCGCGTACTGGAGCAGTCGGGCCGACTGACGCTGCTCGACCAGTCCAAGGTGATCCGGCCACACCCGGCGTTCCGCCTGTTCTCCACCACCAACACCGTGGGCCTGGGCGACACTTCGGGCCTCTATCATGGCACGCAGCAGCTCAACCAGGGTCAGATGGACCGCTGGTCGATCGTGGCCACGCTCAACTACCTGCCGCACGATGAGGAGACGCGCATCGTGCTGTCCAAGGTCAAAGCCTTCGCCAAGACCGAAGCCAAGCGCAAGGTGGTCTCCAACATGGTGCGGGTAGCAGATCTCACGCGGTCGGCCTTCATCAACGGCGACCTCTCCACCGTGATGAGCCCGCGCACCGTGCTGACCTGGGCCGAGAACGCCGAGATCTTCAACGATATCGGCTTCGCCTTCAGGCTGACGTTCGTCAACAAGTGCGACGAGCTCGAGCGCCCGCTGGTGGCCGAATTCTATCAGCGCTGCTTCAGCGAGGAGCTGCCCGAGAGCGCGGCCAATGTCGCCTTATCCTAGGTTGGCCAACGCCGCCGCAAGCCCGCGGCAGACCCACGTTCCGGGTGCAAAGCTTTCCTCAAGGGGGAGGTTGCGTCTCGCTGACGCTCGAGCCAACCTTTAAGAATAGGCGCATGGCGCAAGGCAAGCACAAGGAGAGCCCGGCCGAGCCCTTCAAGCGGGTGCTGGGCCTTGCCGTGCGCGCCATCGCCGGCGACGGCGAGGTCCAGGTGAGCTACGCGCCGGGCAAGCCAGAGCTTGACGGCAAGACCGTGCAGCTGCCCGAGCCGTCGCGGCTACCCTCGCCTAGGGAGATCGCGGTGGTGCGCGGCTGGGCCGATAGCCTGGCGCTCACTGCCGCTTGCCACGATGCCAAGCTGCATTCCCGGTTGGCGCCCCGGTCGGGCCCCGCCAAGGCGGTATTCGAGGCGGTGGAGCGGGCGCGCATTGAGGCGCTGGGCGCCAACCGCATGCCGGGCATGGCGGCAAATCTGACGGCGCGCGTCGAGGACGAGTATGGGCATGGGCGCTATGCGGAGGTCACGGACAGGGCCGACGCGCCGCTGGAGGATGCGCTGGCGCTGATCGTGCGCGAGCAGCTCACCGGGGCTGCGCCGCCCAAGACAGCCAAGGCCGTGGTCGACCTATGGCGGCCCTGGATCGAGGAGCGGGCCGGCCGCACACTTTCCCAGCTCAACCAGTTCGCCGAGGATCAAGCGGCGTTCGGCCAGGTCATGCGCGACGTCCTCAAGTCGTTCGACCTCTCCGACGAGCTTTCGGAAGGCGAGCGCGAGGAGGGCGAGGAGCAGGACCAGCCCGACCAGGGCGATCAGCAGGCCGAGGAGACGCAAGAGGGCCAGGACGCCCAGGAGCAGGAGGCCAGCGAGGACCAGAAGGGCGAGGGCGAGGAGGGCGAGCCGGTCGAGTCGCCGCAGGAGGCCGACATCGACCAGCAGGACGCCGACGCCGACTTCGAGGAGGCGACGGACGCTCGCCAGCGACGGCCCAACATCAACGTCCTCGATAGCCCGGAGGCCTTCGGCTACAAGGTCTACAGCCGGGCGCACGACGAGGAGATCGCCGCGGAGAACCTATCGACCCCCGACGAGCTGGAGCGGCTGAGGTCGTTCCTCGACAAAGAGCTTCGCCACCTGCAGGGCGCCGTGGGCCGGCTCGCCAACAAGCTGCAGCGCAAGCTGATGGCGCAGCAGAGCCGGGCATGGGATTTCGACCTTGAAGAGGGTACGCTCGACACGGCACGGCTCACGCGTGTCGTCATCGACCCGCTGCACGCGCTTTCATTCAAGCAGGAGCGCGATGCCAACTTCCGCGATACGATCGTCACGCTGCTGCTCGACAACTCGGGCTCCATGCGTGGGCGGCCGATCATGGTGGCGGCGTGCTGCGCCGACATCCTCGCGCGCACGCTGGAGCGGTGCGGGGTGAAGGTGGAGATCCTGGGCTTTACCACCAAGGCCTGGAAGGGTGGGCAGGCGCGCGAGGCGTGGCTGGCGGCTGGCAAGCCGCCGCATCCGGGCCGCCTCAACGACCTGCGTCACATCATCTACAAGGCAGCGGACGCGCCGTGGCGGCGCGCCAAGCGCTCGCTCGCCTTGATGATGCGTGAGGGGCTGCTCAAGGAGAACATCGACGGAGAGGCGCTGGCCTGGGCGCACCGCCGGCTGCAGTCGCGGCCCGAGCGGCGGCGGATCCTCATGATGATCTCAGACGGCGCGCCTGTGGACGACTCAACGCTGTCGGTGAACACGGGCAACTACCTGGAGATGCACCTGCGCCAGGTGATCGAGGAGATCGAGACGCGCTCGCCCGTGGAACTGATCGCGATCGGCATCGGCCACGACGTGACGCGCTACTACCGGCGTGCGGTGACGATCACCGACCCGGCGGAGCTGGCCGGCGCCATGACCGACAAGCTTTGCGAGCTGTTCGCTGAGGATGCGCCGGATGCGCCGGAGCGCGGCGCCCCGCTGCCGCGCCGCAAGCTGCATTGAGGGCAGCCTGCGCCAAGCCAGGCTCTGCCTTCATTGCCGGCTACGTTGCGTTGACATTTCGCTCCCTACATTCGCCGTGGAGCAGCAGGACCCCTGACAAACCATGACCAGCCCGATTCGTGCCGGCGCGCTGACGCGCCGCGCGCTGCTTGGCGGCCTCGCGGCCAGCGCGTGGGGGGCCCGCCCCCTCGCCCAGGAAGAGACGGGCCTGAACGGCGTTCTCGCCAAGCCGCAGACGATAAAGATCAAAGCCAGGCCCTTGCCGTTCTTCCGGTCAGGCGCGGACACGCATCACTTCGGCGGCCTCAAGTACCGCGGCGGGCTGGTTTTGACCTCTCCGGCCAAATACTTCGGCGGCTGGTCCGGCCTGGTGATGGAGCCTTCCGGCAAACGGCTGGTGTCCATCTCTGATGAGGGATCGTGGCTTGCGGCCAGCGTGGAGTACGCCGAGGAGGCCCCCTCGGCCCTGGTGCGCGCCACCATCGGCCCGCTCCTGGGCCTCGGCGGCCGGCCGCTGCCCGAGAAGGCCGACCGGGACGCCGAATCCCTTGCACTGTTGGAGGGCACGTTCCAGCACGGAACGCTGCTTATTGGCTTCGAGCGCAAGCACCGTATCGGGCGCTTCCCGATTCGCGAAGGCGAGGTGATGGCGCCGACCGACTACCTTCGGCTGCCGACGGAGGCGGGCCGCATGCCGGCCAATCAGGGGCTGGAGGCGGTGACGTTGATTGAGGCGGGGCCGCTCCGAGGCTCGGTGGTGGCATTCGCGGAACGCTATACCAGGGGTAGCGGCTATCACACCGGCTGGATCTGGGTAGCGGGAGCGCCGCAGCGCCTGCAGCTGCGCGACATCGGTGGCTTCAACATCACCGACGCGGCCGGCCTGCCCGACGGCGGGCTGCTCGTACTGGAGCGCTACTTCCGTTGGAGCGAGGGCGTCAAGATGCGCATCCGGCGCGTGGCGGCGAGGGACATCAGACCCGGCGCCCGGCTCACGGGGAACGTCGTCTTCGAGGCCGACCAGAGCTACGAGATCGACAATATGGAGGGCATCGCCGTGCACCAGGACGCGCGCGACGAAACGGTGGTGTCGCTGATCTCCGACGACAACTTCAACCCATTGCTGCAGCGGACGGTGTTTCTGCAATTCACGCTGCTGTAAGTGGCTCGATCGCCGGCAAAGGCGGGTCGACGCTCATAGATGCTGCGTCTGGCCCGCCGGGCCGACCCAACTACGCCGGTTCGGCCTGGGCCTTGCGCACCTGGCGCTTGAGCTTTTGGCAGCGCTGCGAGAGCAGGTCATCCTTGGCCTTGATGAGGAAGGCGTCGAGGCCGCCGCTGCGCTCAACCGACTTCAACGCGTTGGCGCTGATCCGCAGGCGCACGCGGCGCTGCAGGGCGTCGCTGATGAGGCTTACGTCAACGAGATTAGGCCGGAACGTCCGCTTGGTCTTGTTCTCGGCGTGGCTGCGCAACTGGCCCGACATGGGGCCCTTGCCGGTCAGCTCGCAACGGCGTGTCATTTGGGATACGTCCTCGGAGAGTGTTGCGCTTTGGGCGCGCCGACAACAGTGGGGAGTTTTTCGTGAATTTTTCGTGGGCCGTTCTATACAAGAAGTGCAGCACGTCAAGCTCCATGCTGGCCAGGGCGGCTGATTGCGGTATTCTTTACCGATTCTGCAAACAACGTGCGCTAGACACACAATCGACGCAAACCCTGCTAGCGTACCCACGGAACTGCTGGCGATCGCACCGCGTCGCCGAGGGCGTGTAAGGGCTGCCGCATGAAGCGCGTAGTGCCGATTGTCGCTGGGCTTGTAGGGTTTGCTGCGGGCGGTGGTGGTGCCGGTTTCGCCCAGGCCGCGGAGTGGCCGGCTGTGGTGCGCGCCTCCTACGAGGTGAACTTCAACGGCATCAATGTCGGCACCTTCGACTTCCAATCGCAGGCCGAGGAAGAGAGCTATACGCTTACCGCCAATGCGCGGCTGACCTTGCTGCTCGGGGCCTTCACTTGGATCGGCGAGACGCGGGCTTTCGGCCTCATCTCCAACCACTTGCCGAAGCCGGCCGCTTTCTCGTTCGACTTTAACGCCAACCGCAGGATCGGTTCCACCAAGGTGGATTTCGAGAGCGGCAATGTGGTTGACGTGCAGCTCAGCCCGAAGCCCGC
>JAFMSC010000216.1 GCA_017353825.1 Hyphomicrobiaceae bacterium
GGAGCGCGACGCGTTACCAGCTGCGGTGCCGGCGGAAGGACGGCGGCAGCCGCGGTCCCGACTGGCGCCGGTGGGCGCGCCTTGGGCTGCGCGACCGCCGGCGTGATTGGTCGACGCGTTTGGCGCTCGGAGGCTTTGGCCAGGCCCGCATCGAGATGCGCACGCACCGCAGCGTCGCGCAACGCGGCGGTGTAGCCGCCGAAATAGGCCGCCAGAACATGCTTCTTGCCCCGCCGCACGGAGACCACGAGATTGAACCCCGAGCCACGGGTGTAGCCCGTCTTCATGCCGTCGATGCCCGGGTAGCTGAAGAGCAGGGTGTTGTGGTTGCGGTAGGTGTCGCCACCCCAGCTGAAGGTACGGGTTGAGAACAGCGGATAGTACTTCGGGAACTGGTCCTGGATGCGGAGCGCCAGGGCGATCATATCCCTGGCGGTCGTCACCTGATCGGGGTCGGGCAAGCCGGAGGCGTTGCGGAACACGGTGCCGGTCATGCCGAGCTCGCGCGCCTTGCGGTTCATCATCTCGACGAAGCGCTGCTCGCTGCCGGCGATGCACTCGGCGACGGCCACGGCCACATCGTTGGCGGACTTGGTGATGAGTGCCTTGATGGCGTCGATGAGGTCGATCTCGGTGCCCTCCTCGACATCGAGCTTGGAGGGCGACTGCGCCACGGCGTTGGCCGAGAATCGCACCTTGCTGGCGAAGGTGAGTTGACCCTCTTCGATCTGCTCGAAGACGAGATAGAGGCTCATCAGCTTGACGAGCGAGGCCGGATAGCGCGGCGCGTCCGCTGCCCTCTCGTAGAGCACGCCGCCCGTATTGGCGTCGATCATGAGCACGGCGTGGCGGCCCACCTCCTCGGCGTAGGCGCGCGCCAGCAGCGGCTGGAGCCCGAGCATCACGACCACCAGCGCCACGCCGCCGAGATGGCGCCTGAGCGCATGTCCACCAGATTGCAATGCCATCCCTCGTTCCCAAGCCGTGCGATACCGGCACTCGCTGTCCAATCCGACGCGAAAAGACCGGTGTGAGAGACCCCCTGCCTCTGGCTTCACCGTGCCTTTGGGGCGACTTTGAGGCCCGGGCCCAGGGTCTTGGCGGGACGGTAAGCGAGGGGTTAAGTGGGGGCCCTTTGATGAACTGAAACGTGGGAAAGCGCTATATTGCGTCGCAGCAATCCGCTTGACTTGTATTGTGCGGTGCATATATTTGCGAGCCGTCGCGCAGCTAACCGGCTGTGCGTCTTCCCCGCATCCCGCACTCAGGATCACGTCAATGATCAAGAATTTCGAAGACTTCCAGAAGCTCGGCCAGCAGAACGTCGATGCCGCCATGAAGATGTTCGGCGAGTGGAGCAAGGGCTGGCAGGCCATCGCTGCCGAGATGACCGACTACACCAAGCGGTCGTTTGAGGAGGGCACCGCCACGGTTGAGAAGTTGCTCTCGGCCAAGTCGCTAGAGCAGGCAGTCGAGATCCAGACCGGCTACGCCAAGCGTGCCTACGACGACTATATGCTTCAGGTTTCCAAGATCGGCGGGCTTTATGCTGACCTCGCCAAGGGAGCCTACAAACCGGTCGAGAGGGCGCTGCAGGGCGCGCGCTGACGCTTGCGGCTGCGCTGTGCGCTCGCGCCGGGCCGGCGCGCTCGCCTGAAGGCTTTCTCGGCACGTCCTCCCAGACGTTCCTCATGCAACCTGGGCTCGCGTTTCCCAAGCGTGCGCCCGGGAATTTTTTGTCGCAATTCTTGGCCTCGTTCACCATATAGCGGCCGAACGGCGGCGACGCTCGGGCGAGGAGATGGCCTCGCCGAGCGCGGCGTTGAGGCGTTGAGTTTGCGTGGGCTGCCGGCCCGGCGCTTGCATGATCCTGGTGCATGCGTCCTGAGCGCCGCCAGTCTTGACCAGCGTTTGCGAAACCGGGGCGCCTGTCGGTAAGATGGGGGTGTGTTGAGGAGCTTCGGTCGGGGAGCGAGTTGGCGAAATGTCGGGCAGGAACGGGTCCAACGGATCGCGGGGCGAGGATGAGGGCAAGACCGGCCTCATCACCAAGACGCGCCCCAAGACCAAGAAGCCCAGCCTCTACAAGGTGCTACTCCTGAACGACGATTACACGCCCATGGAGTTCGTCGTCCATGTGCTGGAGCGCTTCTTCAACAAGGGCCGCGAAGATGCCACGCGCATCATGCTCCATGTGCACCACAAGGGGGTCGGCATCTGCGGAGTCTATACCTACGAGGTAGCCGAGACCAAGGTCGCTCAAGTGATGGATTTCTCGCGTCAGCACCAGCACCCGCTGCAGTGTACGATGGAAAAGGAGTAGGAACCGCCCGTGCCCGCCTTCTCGCAAAGTCTGGAAGCCTCGCTGCACCGCGCGCTGGAGTACGCCAACGAGCGCAACCACGAGTACGCCACCCTTGAGCACCTGCTCCTAGCGCTCCTGGACGACCGCGACGCGGCGGCAGTGATGAAAGCCTGCCTCGTGGATTTCGACGCACTCCGCAAGCGCATCACGGAATACCTCGACAACGAGCTCACGAGCCTCTACGTGAAGGGCTCCACAGAGGCCCAGCCAACCACCGGCTTCCAGCGCGTGGTGCACCGGGCGGTGGTGCACGTGCAGTCCTCAGGCCGCGAGGAGGTAACGGGCGCCAACGTGCTGGTCGCCATCTTCGCCGAGCGCGAGAGCCACGCCGCCTTCTTCCTGCAGGAACAGGAGATGACGCGGTTCGAGGCGGTGCAGTACATCTCCCACGGCATCGCCAAGCGCCCCGGCATGTCCGAGCCCAAGCACGTGCGGGGCGTCGACGAGGACCAGAACGGGGACGGCCGCGAGGACGGCAAGAAGCAGCCGCAGGACGCGCTCAACACCTACTGCGTCAACCTCAACAAGAAGGCCAAGGTCGGCCGCATCGACCCCTTGATCGGGCGCGAGGCGGAGGTGATGCGCACCATCCAGGTGCTGTGCCGACGCCAGAAGAACAACCCCCTGTTCGTGGGCGACCCTGGCGTGGGCAAGACCGCCATCGCCGAGGGTCTCGCGCGCAAGATCGTCAACTCTGACGTACCGGAGGTGCTCCGGACAGCCACCATCTTCGCCCTCGACATGGGTGCGCTGCTCGCCGGCACACGCTACCGCGGCGACTTCGAGGAGCGGCTCAAGGCCGTCATGAAGGAGATTGAGAACTATCCGGGGGCGATCCTCTTCATTGACGAGATCCACACCGTGATCGGCGCCGGGGCCACCTCGGGCGGCGCCATGGATGCCTCCAACCTGCTCAAGCCGGCCCTGCAGTCGGGTACGCTGCGCTGCATCGGCTCCACCACCTACAAGGAGTATCGGCAGCACTTCGAGAAGGACCGCGCGCTGGTGCGCCGGTTCCAGAAGATCGATATCAAGGAGCCTTCGGTGGAGGACTCCGTGGAGATCCTGAAGGGCCTCAAGCCCTACTTCGAGGAGTATCACAAGCTCAGATACACCAACGACGCCATCAAGGCGGCGGTCGAGCTGTCGGCGAAATACATCAACGACCGCAAGCTGCCCGACAAGGCCATCGACGTAATCGACGAGACCGGCGCCTCGCAGATGCTGGTGCCCGAGGCCAAGCGCAAGAAAAAGATCACGACCAAGGAGGTGGAGGCCACGGTCGCCACCATGGCGCGCATCCCGCCGAAGACGATCAGCAAGTCCGACGCCGAGGTGCTGTCGAACATCGACAAGGACCTGAAGCGCCTGGTGTTCGGCCAGGAAAAGGCGATCGATGCCCTGGCCAGCTCCATCAAGCTGTCGCGTGCGGGCCTGCGCGAGCCTGAGAAGCCCATTGGATGCTACTTGTTCTCCGGTCCAACCGGTGTCGGCAAGACCGAGGTGGCTAAGCAGCTTGCCTCGCTGATGGGCGTGGAGCTGCTCCGGTTCGACATGTCGGAGTACATGGAAAAGCACACTGTCTCGCGGCTGATCGGCGCGCCGCCGGGCTATGTCGGGTTCGACCAGGGCGGCCTCCTCACCGACGGCATCGACCAGCACCCTCACTCGGTGCTGCTGCTCGACGAGATCGAGAAGGCGCACCCGGACCTGTTCAACATCCTTTTGCAGGTGATGGACCACGGCAAGCTCACCGATCACAACGGCAAGAAGGTGGACTTCCGCAACGTCGTGCTGATCATGACCACCAACGCCGGCGCCTCCGACCTTGCCCGTCCGGCGCTGGGCTTCGGCCGCACCAAGCGCGAAGGCGACGACACCGAGGCCGTCAACCGCCTGTTCACGCCCGAGTTCCGCAACCGGCTTGACGCGGTGATCCCGTTCTCCGGCCTGCCACCCGAGGTGATCCTCAAGGTGGTCGAGAAGTTCGTGTTCCAGTTGGAGGCGCAGCTGGCCGACCGCGGCGTCACCATCGAGCTGACCGAGCCCGCGGCGCGGTGGCTAGCCGAGAAGGGCTACGACGAGAAGTTCGGCGCCCGGCCGCTTGCGCGTGTGATCCAGGAGCACATCAAGAAACCGCTCGCCGACGAGCTGTTGTTCGGCAAGCTGGAGCACGGCGGCACCGTGAAGGTGCTGGTGGAGGGCGAGGGCGAGGACAAGCAGCTTGCCTTCGAGTACTTCCCCGCCGAGCCCAAGCCCAAGGCCAAGGACCCCGGCGAGGACGACGACGAGGACGACGAGGAGGAGGGCGAGACCCCGGCGCTGGTCGAAGCCGCCCCACGCAAGGCCCTCTCCGCCCCAAAGGAGAAGAAGGACCGTCTGAAACCCGGCGCCGTCCCCAGCATCCCCCGCCGCAAGGAGGTGGAGTAGGAGAGCAGCTCATCACCCGGAAGCAGGCAGCCCCGGCGCCAAGCTGGGGCTTTCTGCTATCCCGGACCTCTCGTAGCGAGAGGAACTCGCCTGCACAGTTGGCGATCCTGATCGCGACTGGGTCGGTGGCAGCCCGCATGCTTGCGTTTTGGCGGGGGGCTGCTGGCGAGGGTGCGCTCGCGCATCGACCGGCTCGCCGTGGGCATCGGCTGCGCCTGGCGCGTCGTCCACCTGGCGACGCCTGGCTTCGACGTCCTGGCCACGAGGCGACTCGTGGCAGCCTGGCGGTCTTTCTGAGGAGGCGGTGAACGCGAGGTTCCTCTCCGATGGCTCCGGCGGCTTCTCACGCGGAACCTCGCGGCCTTCCTGGCCTCCCAGGTGTGGCGCCGGCTGGGGCTTGCCCTGGACGCCGGCTCGAACGACGTTGCCATAGATGGATCAGCGCCGTGGCGAGGGCGCGTGGGGCCTCACGCGCATGGCGTTTGCGGCGGGCTCCTCGGGGTTCCGCTGGGTGCGCCCGGGAAGCGTTCGGGGGCTGAGTGTCGCCCCGCCTTCTGTTGCGCCGGAACGTCGCAGCGGGGGTCGGCGCCGTCCCCGCGCTGCTGATGGGCCCAGATGTCCCCCCAGATGACTACCATACGAGCGGTGCGAGCTGGCGCCCGACTCCGTGGCCCGTCGCGATGCGAAGTGGTAAAATGGCGCTCCCACCCCCGCGGGCGTTAGATGCGACGGAAAGACGAACGCATGACTGACATGAGCCTAGGGCACAGCCTACGTGCCGGGTTTGGTGCCGCTCTGCTGTGTGCAGCCCTTGGCGGCCAGGGCGCCTACGCCAGGGCCTGGGCCGGAGGGGAGGACGTGCCGCTCGTGCCGCATCGCGCCATCTACGAGCTGACGCTGGCGGCCACCCGCGGCGGGACCGGCGTGCAGTCGGTGGCCGGGCGCATGGTCTACGACCTCACCGGCTCGCCGTGCGAGGGCTACACACAGGCCATGCGCTTTGTGACGCGCCTGATGAACCAGAGCGGGAGCGCCACGGTTTCGGACCTGCGCTCCACCACCTGGGAGGACTCGGTCGGCAAGCATTTCCGCTTCGATTCGAGCCAGTTTCGCGACGACAAGAGCACTGAGGTGACGGCCGGCGACGCTGCCCGCCTCGGCGTCACCGAGGGCATCAAGGTGGACCTCACCAAGCCCGCCAAGCGCAGCCTCTCGCTGCCTGCGGGCGCCTATTTTCCCATCCAGCACACCATCGCGCTGATCCAGGCGGCGCGCGAGGGCAAGAGCTCATTTCGCGCGAACCTCTACGACGGCTCTGAAAAGGGCGAGAAGGTCTACGACACCGTGGCTGCGCTCGGCCGTTCGCAGGCACCCGGCGCCAACCGCAAGCTCGCCGAAGCGGCCGGCACCGCGCCCCTCAACACGGTGCAGGCCTGGCCGGTCTCCATCGCCTACTTCGAGCCGCGCTCCGAGGGCATGGATGCGCTGCCCGTGTACGAGATCGCGTTCCTCATGTTCGAGAATGGCGTGAGCCGCAAGCTCCATATCGACTACGGCGATTTTGCCCTGGAGGGCGATCTCACCGAAATCGCCTTCCACGAGCCGTCCAAGTGCGATCCGAAATAATCAGCCTAGATTAGCCGGCCGTTGCCCGGACCGGAGGCAAGCGCCCGCAGGGAAGCGCCCGGAGGGAAGCGCCAGGAACCTTATCCGTGCGGGCCCATCGAGCAAATTGGCTCAACGCTTTGTCATGCGGGCGCGGTTGCCAGCCAAGCGGGCGACCGCCACCAGGCGCCGCGTGACGAAAAGGGGGACCTGCAAGACGACCTCAGCGCAGATGGAGGCGCTAAAAGCGTTTGGCCTGGCGCCGGGTGAATTCGTCCTTGAATTCGTCCTATGCCCGCCCCCACAGCCATGCGGCGCCGCGGACGCCGCTGCCGCCGCCCCAGCGCGGGGGCTTGATGGCGACGCGGGGGTGAGCGGCGAAGATATGGGGGGCGATGAGCTCGGGCAGGGTTGCGTAGAGGTGTGCGAGGTTGGAAAGGCCGCCGCCAAGCACGATGACGTGCGGGTCGAAGACGTTGATGACGTGCGCCAGTCCGCGCGCCAGCCGGCTCGCGTGCCGATCGAGGGTTGCCCTGGCCGCCGGGTCGCCGCGCTCGGCGCGTGCGACAATCTCCGCGCCGGAATGCCGCTCCCCAGCAACGCTGGCGTGGTCGGCTTCCAGTGCGGGGCCCGAAACCCAGGTCTCCAGGCAGCCGCGCCTGCCGCACCAGCAGGCGGGGCCGGGATATTCGTCCGGCGCTGCCCACGGCAGCGGGTTGTGGCCCCACTCGCCAGCGCTG
>JAFMSC010000036.1:0-16591 GCA_017353825.1 Hyphomicrobiaceae bacterium
GGTGCCGCTTTCGTCTTCGTCGATCGCAATACCCGGGCAGCCCGAGCCATACTCGGCTACCCCACCCAGAAGCTGGAAAACCTCGCCCGAGGTGGCTGAAATTTCAAATATGTTTGGTTAGGCTTATGCAATCGAGCTCATCCGTGAGGACCGCCATGCACAGGCCGCTGCCGTTCGTTGCCATGTTCGTGACCATGTTCGTGGCCAGTGCCGTTGCTGCCCCGGCATTCGCCCACACCGGCGCGGGCGCCGGCCATGAGCTCGTCCACAGCCTCACGCGCGGCTTCCTGCACCCGCTGAGCGGGCTAGACCACGTGCTGGCGATGGTTGCCGTCGGCCTTTATGCCGCTCATCTCGGGGGACGCGCACTCTGGCTCCTACCGGCCGCGTTCGCGGGCACCATGGCCGCGGGTGGCCTCCTCGGCTGGGCCGGCGTGCCCCTACCCATGGTGGAAGCGGGCATCGGACTGTCGATCATCGCCATGTGGCTCTTGATCGCGCTCGGGGTGCGGCTGCCGACCGTGGCCGCCGTTGCGCTGGTCGGGGTCTTCGCCCTGGTACACGGACACACCCACGGCAGCGAAGGCGCCGGGTTCGCCGCGTTCCTGCCTTATGCTCTGGGATTTGCGACCGCCACGGTTCTGCTCCATGCCGCCGGAATTGCCGCCGGTCTTGCCTTGGACCGCCTGGGGATGCTCCCCGCCGCCCTCAGGCGCGCGGCCGGTGCCGCCGGAGCCTTGGCCGGCCTCGCCATCCTCGCCGGCTGAGGGGAGCGCTGTCCTCTACTTCCGGCGGGACTCGCCCGACGCTCGCTTAGCCCGACTTTCTCCCGATCACCCGCGTGCCACGTTGGCCGTGCGCACGGGGACGCCGAACTTGCGGTGGCACACATCAGCGAGCGCGGCCACGCCCTCTCGAATCGCCGCGTGCGGCGGGTTGGCAAAGCACAGCCGCAAACGGCTCCTGCCGTAGACCCTGTCCGTGGTCCACTCCGGGCCTGGATTGATGGCGATTCCCTCGGCAAGGGCCGCCCGTGCCAGCTCCTGCGTGTCGACGCTGTCGGGCAACTTGACCCACAGAAAGATGCCGCCTGGCGGATCGTCGAACTCGGCGGCCGTACCGAACTGTTCGGCTAGCGCCTCCATCAGCGTCACGAGCTTGGCGCGTAAGCCGGCGCGCAGCTTCGGCACGTGGGCCTCGAAGTGGGCCGGGCAGAACTCACCCAGCACCATCTGCTCCAGCGCCCCGGAGCCGGCATCGGTCTTGAGAGGCAGGACGTGCTTGAGCACATCCCAGCGGGCCACGATGTAGCCCACGCGCAGCGCGGGTGCAATGGACTTGGAGAACGAGCCGATGTGGATCACGCCTTCCCCTCCGGCCATGGCATAGAGCGCGCGCGGCCGATCGCCGTTCCACACGAGATCGGAATAGCACTCATCCTCGAAGATCGGCACGCCGTACCGCCGCGACAGCCCCAGCAGCTCGGCGCGCCGCAGCTGCCCCATGATACTGCCCGTCGGGTTCTGGACGGTCGGGATGGTGTAGATGTACTTCGGCCGGATGCCGCGGCCCTTCAGCTCCTCCAGCGCCGCCGCGAGCGCGTCCATGCGCAGCCCCTCGCCGTCGAGCGGGATGCCCACGGCATTCACCCCGAGGCGCGCCAACCTCGACAGCGAGCCGCCATAGCATGCCTGCTCGATCAGCACGGTGTCGCCGCGGGCCAGGAATAGCGCGTTGACGAGATCGATGGCCTGCAGCGAGCCGGACGTGATCAGGATCTCGTCCATATCGCAAGCAATGCCGGCGTGCGCCTTGAGCTTGTGCGCCAAGAACTCGCGCAGCGGCCGGTAGCCGAGCGGGCCGCTCTCCAGCCCGTAGGTGGCGAGCGTACGTCCCTCGCTCTTGAGCACCGCGTTGGCCGCCGCCAGCAGGCCATCGAGCGGAACGTGCTCGGGGTCGTTATGCCCGCCCACGAAGTTGTACTTGGCAAACCCCGTCCATTTCGCCGCCGGCGGCGGCAGGTTCGCAGCCGCCAGCGACGCAAGATCGAAGGGCGAGGCGTCCATTGGCGTAACCCCCAGGACAGGCTTCTTGCTTGTGACTTGCTTATGACATGGCTGCAGCATGGCCCGACAGCGCCGCTAACGCCAGTCATCGCCTGCGCATGGGTGATCCCCCCGGCGGTAGAGGGTGTGTTCCGACGTGGGTGGATGGCCCGAGCAGGGCCCTATCGGCGCCCCCCGCTGCCGCGGCCGAACGTGCTGCGGGCCCAGCACGGATAGCCGGCGTAGATGCCTGCTGGGTCCTCGGCCTGGGCGCGCGCCTCGCAAGCGGCCTGCTCGCTCGAATAGGCGTTTGGCTGCCGATAGGCGTAGCCAGGCTGCCTGTCATAACCAGGCTGCCCGTAATAATAGGAGCGGGGCTGGTAATAGCGGGTATGCGCGCCATAGGTATGCCCGCTGCGAATGCCCTTGCGGGCGTCGGCCGCGCCTGGCAACGCCACGGAGCTACTGACAATCACGACCGCCGCCAACACTGCGCGCATATCGCCCTCCAGCATGGACTGCATCCCACAGAAACTGGGTGGCACGCTCGCGCCCTCCAATGCGGAGAATCCCCGACCCGAGAGCTGAGGGGGATTCCATGATGAGGGCAACGCGCAAGGTGACGCCTAAGGGCAACCCCCGGGGCAATCCCGAGGTAAGCCCCGGGGGGCCCTCTCGCGCGCCCGCCGGCGTTGTGCCGCGTGGCGCAACCTCCGAGGCCGCATCGAGCTTACGCCGCCTTCTTACGATTGGCCTCCAGTCGCCAATCCACGAGCGCCACGGTGGCGTCAATGACGGGATGGCTCAGGCCCTTCTGCTTGGCGATCAGCTGCACCAGCTTGTCGGCGCGCTCGATAAAGGGCGCGCCGTTCTGCAGCGCGCGCGCCGCCGAGGCCGGCCGCACCAGGCTCTGCGCAGCCGCCGCGTACTTCTCGAATGGTACGAGGTCGCCTGGGCTGGCCCCGAGCTTCACGCACAGGTCGTTGACGAAGTTGTAGACCGAGCGCGAGGTCTCGATATCGCTGTGTACCGCCTCCTGCGCCGTGCGCATGCCGTCCTTGGTGACGCAGCGGTAGTTGCCGGCGAGCAGCATGGCCCACTTGGCAAGTGGCACGAAGATCGAGTTATGCACCTTCAGCTTCACAGGCAGCTCGATCTTGCCCTCTGGCGCATCAAAGCGTGCCGCTTCCACGTCCTTTTCCAGCTGGCGGAGGATCGCGGTGCTCTTCTCGTCGTCGAACCTGGCCACCTTGAAGTTGGTGGGCAGCGTGACCATCAGCACATTGACTTTCTCTTCCGGCGGGCGGATCGCCTGCGGGTCCGGGCTGTTCAGCGTCACGGCCTTGGGATCAAACGAATCCCAGACCGTGGGATCGGTATACGCAGGCCGCAGCGCCTCGTAGTCGAGACCGGGGATGCGCTTCATATAGGGCAGCGGCGGCATGTTCATGATCGACATGCACGGCACGCGTGACTTGGCCACCGCGTCCAAGAGCTCACGCACCCCGGCCGAGCGGTACTGTGGCTCCTGCATGCACAGGCCCACGAGGTCGTAATCCTTCGGGTCGACGCCGGCCGCGCCGCCGGCCGCCACCTTGCCGGGCAGCTGGCGCGAATCAAGCACTACGGGCTCCTTGCGGCCTCGCACCGGCAGGCGCACACGAAAGCCCTCTGCGTTGATCAGCTCGGCCTCGGCAGGCAGGCACACCAGGTGGATGGAATGCCCGCCGAATAGCAGCTTGGAGGCCAGCAGCGATCCGTAGGACGCACCCAGCAGCAGGATATTGTACGTTGCCATGCTTCCTCCCCTCATGCTCTCATGCTCTGAAGCCAAGGGGGTCAGACCCTCGGCAAAACCCGATTGGAACATCTGTATCTCGAGGTGAGGGGTCTGCCCCCTTCTCCCGTGCAACGCAATGCTAGGCCCAGGCCCCCCCGGCGGGCAACGGCCCCGCGTCTGACGCCAGCGCACACCTCGTCTGCACCGCTCCTCACGGGGTTGCTCGTGGCATTTCCCCTCCGTCCCACTTGACCCCCATCGACGCTGCTCCCACGTGGGAACTTGAGGGTTCATTCCGGAGCGGAAAGGGCCGATTTCATGACGACCCCGGTGGAGGTGCATTTTCACGGCATCGAAAAGAGCGAGGCCATCGAGCAGCGGGTGCGGGAGAAGGTCGCCAAGCTGCAGAAGCATTTCCGGCGCATGACGAGCTGCCGCGTCGGCATCGAAGCGCCGCAGCGCTCGCCGCAGAAGCCCAAGGTCTTCCAGATCAAAATCGAGATCGGCATGCCGCGTCGCAAGCCCGTCGTGATCAGGCACGAGCGGGTCGGCAGCCATGCCAGCGAGGAGCTCTGCCTCGCCATCAGGGACGCCTTCGAGG
Source organism: Hyphomicrobiaceae bacterium (assembly GCA_017353825.1). Taxonomy (GTDB): domain Bacteria; phylum Pseudomonadota; class Alphaproteobacteria; order Rhizobiales; family Hyphomicrobiaceae; genus AWTP1-13. Next base: position 4,427 of record JAFMSC010000036.1, read on the forward strand.
CCGCCATGCGCAAGGTGGACGGCACAGCCGCCCGCATCAGCCAGCGCAGCAAGCTCGACCGCGGCCGCCGCAAACCCCGCCCCAGCCTGGAGGGGCAGAGCGCCTGATGCGCCTGCACCCGATGCTTAGACGCGCGAGCTGAGGCTCAGGTGCGGGGCGACGCCTTGGCAGGCGCAGCTGGCGCAGTCGGCGGCGCCCGTGGCGGCTCCACGGGCACATCAACGTCAGCCCTGGGCCAGGAGAAATCGTCCGACCGGCCGGGCCGCGGCGTCAGGCGCTCGCCCTTGAACCACACCTGGTAGTAGGGCTGGCCCGGCATCGCCTTGCGCGGCGCGCCGGGGCCCCCCATGGGCGTGACAGAGCTCAGCACCACGAGCCCGCCGCCCACGTCGTCGGCGAGCGTATCGCCCATCTGCGAGGGCCGGTCGCCGGTGTCGCGCCGGGTGATGAGCTGCAGCACGGCGGCCGCGATTGACGGTCGTGGGAGCTCAACCGTCACCGTCTCCTCCCGCCCGCCGGTGCCGACGGTCCCAAGCGAGATTCGGCCGTTGTCGGCCTTCGCCTCGCCCGACGCATCCGGCGAGGGTACCGCCGAAGCGGGCGCAAGGGTGGCGGGCTTCGGCGCCCCCTTGGCAGGCCCCTTGCCGGCCGCGTCCTTGCCTGGGTTCACGCTACCCTTCGGGCCGGCATCCGGCTCAGCCGGGTGCGGGCGCAGCGCCGCGATGCGCTTTTGCTCCGCCTCGGCGCCCGCCAGCGGGATCGACCGTTCGCTGCGCGCTTGGGTCAGGTCACGCTTGATCTCCCGCTCCACGAAATACGCGAGCTTGCGGTTTCCAGCAGCGGTGAAAAGTACGCCGTCGGGCTCGCGCACCAAGCGCTGCTGGCCCGCAATATCCGGACCGTACGGGGTATAGTTGCCGGCCTCGTCGGAGAAATGGGCGCCGATATCGATATACTTGATGCCGTTGAGATAGGCCTTCTCGCGCACGACATCGTTGACCGCCTGCGCCGGCTCGTTCATTTCGGGCCGCCGCATGACCGGCAGGCCAACCCAATAGACAGCCGCGCCTCGCTTCTTCAGCGTCTTGACGAAGCGGTCGACACGCCGGCCGTATTCGGCGCGCCACTCGGCCGAACCCACCTCGATGCGTTCGCGCAAGCCGGTGCGCGGGTTGGGATTGTAGAAATTGTAGCGGTCGTTGTAGCCCAGCATAACCACCGCGATGTGCACGGTGTCCGCGCTCGCCTCCTCGGTCTTCAGTTCGTCGTCGAGCTCGGGCCGCATGATGCCGGCGAGCGGTCGGCGCCGGCGCTGCAGCTGCAACTGCAGGCGCGTCTCGTCGCCCATCGCTTCCACAAGGCCGCCGAGCAGGCCCTCCGCGAACGCGTCGCCGTAGACCTGCATGTGGTAGACATCGCCCACCGGAAACGGCGTGATGTAGCTGGTGCCTGGAAACTGCTCCTGTCCCAGCACGCTCGCGACAGTCCCCAGCAGCAGCGCCCCCAAGATGGCCAACTTGGCAAGGCAGGCACGCATCAAGCCGTCCTCACTCACCGACACGGCATTAGGGCCACCATGGGCCACAGCGTCCGCCGTGGCAAGGCCTGCCCTACTTGGCCTCTACCGCAGCGGCCCTAGCCCTCCCTTAACCGCGGCCTTCTCGGCCGCCGCAGTCTTGCGCAGGTGCCCCAACAGGGCGTCCGACGGCCAGCAGTCCACCTTTAGCCCATTGGCCTGCTGGTAGGCTCCGATCAACGCCCTGGTGTTCATGCCGGCCTTGCCGTCGATCTTGGCGATGGCATAGCCGCGCTCCTGCAGGCGCTGCTGCACCTCCTCGATACCGCGCGAGGACAGCTGCCGCACGGCCGCCCACGGCGTCTCGAAGGTGCCCTCACCAGCGATGCGGTCGGACAGGTCACCCACGAACAGTGCGTACAGGTCGGACATGTTGTAGCGCTTGATCACCATGAAATTCTCCAGCGCCAGGAACGCTGGACCGTGAGCGCCGCCGGGCATGAGGATGAACGCTTCAGCATCGAGCGCCTGGTCGGGGAATTGGCGCCCCCGGGCGCGCACCACGCCGAGCTTGGCCCATTCCCGCAGCGGCCGCGCCGAGGGCGGCCCCTCGAGCCGGCACGACATCCCGACCGGCAACCGCACCTCGTAGCCCCAGGAATGGCCCGGTACCCAGCCCTTGGCGCGCAGCTGGTTAGCAGCCGACGCCAGCGCGTCTGGCACCGAGCCCCAGATGTCCTTCCTGCCGTCGCCGTCGAGATCGTAGGCCAGTGTGTAGTATTCCGACGGCATGAATTGCACGAGGCCCATGGCGCCAGCCCATGAGGCGTTCATGGTCTCGCGCGTGCGCACGCCGTCCTGCAGCATCTTGAGTGCATAGACGAGCTCAGTGCGGAACAGCTCCTTGCGCCGGCCCAGGTAGGCCTGGGTCGCCAGCGCCTGGATGGCATAATGCGGTGAGTGGTGCGAGCCGAACGCGGATTCCCGGCCCCAGATCGCCAACACCACCGGGCCGGGCACGCCGATCTCGCGCTCGATCCTGTCCAGCACGTCCCGATACTTGGCCAGCAGCGCCCTGCCCTGGCCCGCGAGGCTGGCGAGATAACCCGAGTTGAGGTACTCGGCCGGGGTTCTGGTAAACTCGGCCTGCCCCTTGGCGTCGCTCTCCTTCTTGCCAGGCAGCAGGAGGTCAGGAAGCGTCAGGTCGAGAGCCACGCCCCGCAGCGCCGCATCGAAGGTGGCCCGCGACACGCCCTGGGCCTGGGCGTCCGGCCACAGCTCCTCCAGGAACCGGCGAAAGCCGTCACCGTCCTGGGCGACAACCTCGGGCATGCGAGCCAGCGGCGGCAATGACGCCGCCATGGCCAAGGCGAGCGCCAGCGGCGCGAGACGCCCAAGTCCAGAGATGCGCAAGATGGTGTTATCCCTCTTGTGGTTACCCGCCCCGGGCAGGGTAACCGATTCTATGCTTATATTTGCGGCTCGTGTGACTGTGCTCGCTCAACCATAGCGGAGCCGGAAATTGCAAGAAAGGACGCCTTCCTCACATGCCTAAGCCCATCCGCAAGGCCGTGTTTCCCGTCGCCGGGCTCGGCACGCGCTTCCTGCCCGCCACCAAGGCCATGCCCAAGGAGATGCTGACGGTGGTGGACCGCCCCATCATCCAGCATGTGGTTGATGAGGCGCGCGCCGGCGGCATCGAGCACTTCATTTTCGTCACCGGCCGCAACAAGGGCGTGATCGAAGACCACTTCGACAGCCAGTTCGAGTTGGAGCGCACCCTCAAGGAGCGCGGCAAGGCCGGCGAGCTGGAGGCGCTGCAGCGCGACCTGCCGAAGCCGGGGCAGACGAGCTTCACGCGCCAACAGTCCCCCCTCGGCCTCGGCCACGCCGTGTGGTGCGCGCGCGAGATCGTCGGCAACGAGCCGTTCGCGCTTCTGCTCCCCGACGTGCTGCACTACGCCGAGACGCCCTGCATCGGCGAGATGATCAAAGCCTACGGCCAGCGTCCCGGCAACTACATCGCGGTTGCGCCGGTGCCAGCGGACCAGACGCACCAGTACGGCATCGTCGGCCTGGAGGACGCCAACGCCAAGACCTCGCGGATCACCCGCATGGTGGAGAAGCCCAAGTCCGGCACGGCCCCGTCCAACCTGCACATCTCCGGGCGCTACATCCTGGAGCCCGAGATCTTCCGCATCCTGGACGCCGGCGAGCGCGGCGCAGGTGGCGAGATCCAGATCACCGACGCCATGATCCGCATGGCCGAGACGCGGCCGTTCTACGCCTTCCGCTTCGACGGCACCATCTACGACTGCGGCTCCAAGATCGGCTTCCTCGCCGCCAACGTCGCCTACGCGCTGGCGCGCCCCGACCTCGCGCCGGCCCTGCGAGGCGAGTTGAAGAAGCTGCTGTGACACACCGCCCGTAAGCCCGGCCATACATCCGCCTGGTCGATGCGCGCGGTAGGCGACCAGCGCTCCGAGTTGGGACCGTGGGTTACCAGCTCACCCCAGGAAGCCCAGGATGACGGCGGCGACCTCGTCGGGCCGATCGAGCTCCGCCAGGTGGGCGGCGCCGGGGATGATGCGAACCTCGGTTTCCCCGCCAATGGCAGCGGCGATCGCGTCGGCGTAGCTGCGCGGCAAGAGGTGGTCCTGCTCGCCCCACAGGAGCAGTGTCGGCGCCTTGATCAGCGGCAGCCGCCGCTCGAGCCGCGTGTTGCCGAGCGGCCAGAAGATGCGCGCCGCGGCCTCCGCCGCCCGCGTCTGCTCGATCGGCCACTCGACCGAGTTGGCGCCGGCCGGCACCTCCTTCAGCGCCTTGTAGGTCTCGGGCCGAGCCGTCATAAGGGCGGCCAGTTCGTCAGCCCGCTGCGCCCAGGGATCGGCCGCGGGGTTGCTCGCATCGTAAAGGCCGAACGGGGCAATCAGCGCCAGGCGCCGCACTTTGTCGGGCCAGATCGCCGCTACCTCCGCGGCGAACGAGCCGCCGACGGAGCTGCCGATCAGGTCGGCGCCCGCAAGGCCCGCCTTGTCGACGAGGTCGCGCACGGCCAGTACCCAGTCGAGGTGCGTGTCGAGCACCGTGTGCCCGCGGTCCCCTCCTGGAAAGCCCGGCAGCGACGGCACGATCACCGTGCGTTGCTCGGCGAGGCGGTCAAGGAACGGGATCCACTTGGGCAGCCCGCCGTAGCCGGCCAGGAACCCCATTGGCGGCCCGCTCCCCTTACGCCACACGCGCGTGGCAAACCCGTTGATGTCGATGGTCAGCGTCGCTGGCTCGCTCATGCCGGTGGCCCCGGTTTCCACCTGCCATCCGGCCAATGGAGTGCCTTGGCCGATGCGAGCCGTCCACGAGCAGCGCTCCGAACCGGGACCTCGGCAGGCTCGACGCGTCGATGAAGGTCCCGGAGAGCCTCGCCTGCGGCTCGGCTTGCGTGATGGCGCATGGTTTCTCTGGCAGGTTGTATTACTCGGCCGCCGCCGCGCGCTGGTGCTGCGCCAAGGACTTCGGCCACCAGCGGTTCTTCCATTGGGAGAACAGCGGACGCAGCTTGGGGATCACCTTCTCGGCGAACAGGCGCGTATTGTACTTGGTGGTCTCGCTCGGCATGTTGCCGAACTGCAGCAACAGCATCAGCTGGCCGACGTTGAGCGTGGTCGCCAGCTCGTTGAGCTGCTCGACCACCTCGTCCGGGGAGCCGATGATGAGATAGCCATTGTCCACGATGCCCCGCATGTCGCGGACCAGCGACTGCATTCTGGCCGCGCCGGCGGTGGCGGTGGGCCCAGTCGGCGCCTTACCCTCCGCCGCCGCCTTCACTTGGCTCTCGATGCCAGCGCGCTGGGTCGCCTCGGTCACGTAGCCCGGCGGCACGGCAAAGCGCGGGTCCACGTGCAGACAGCGACCGTAGAAATACTCCGCCGCCTCGGTGTAAAGGTCGAGCGCCTGGCTCCGACTCTCGGCCACCCCGACCATCTGGGCGAAGCCAGCACGGTACGGATTGCGGTCCTTGCCGAGCCGCGCCATCTCCTCCCAGAAGCCCTTCATGACGGTCTGGGCCATCTTGTAGCCGTAGTAGGAGAGGTAGCAGAACACGTAGTCCATCTGCGCCGCCCAGCGCCACGTCTCCACCGAGCCGGCGCCCGGAATCCAGATCGGGGGATGCGGCTCCTGGATCGGCCGCGGCCAGACATTCACGTATCGCTGCTGGTTGAAGCGGCCATTGAACGAGAACACGTCCTTCTCGGTCCAGGCGCGCAGGATGAGATCGTGCGCCTCGTAGTAGCGCTCGCGCAGCTGGCTCGGATTGGTGGCGTAGGCGAACGTGGTGTCCATGGGCGTGCCGACGGGGAAGCCGGCGATCAGCCGGCCGCCCGAGATGCAGTCGATCATGGCGAATTCCTCGGCCACCCGGGTCGGCGGATTGTAGAGGGCGATGCTGTTGCCCAAGACGCAGATGGCCGCGTCCGTGGTACGCCGTGCCAGGGCGGTTGCGATCAGGTTCGGCGATGGCATCAGGCCGTAACCGTTGGCGTGGTGCTCGTTGCAGCAGATCGCATCGAAGCCGCATTCGGCAGCATACTCGAGCTCGTCGAGGAACTCGTTGTACATCACATGCGCGCGCTTGGGATCGAACAGGGTGGCGGGAATATCGACCCACACGGAGCGGTGCTTCTCCTTGAAATCCGGAGGCAGCTCCTTGTAGGGCATCAAATGAAACCAGAGGAACTTCACGGGCCGTCCTCCTCTTGCCGCGGAGTCTTGCGCCAGCGTAGGCGACCAGACTACGGCGGGCACGGGAAGCCGGACAAGCGTGGATGTCGTCTGCTTGCTGCCCGTCAGCCCTGCGCTGCTGGCGGGGGCGCGATCGGTCCGTTGCAGGCACCCGGGACATCGGCACGCACCGCGAACCACCAAGGGAAGGCGATGAGCACGCCTCGAGCGACTGGGATCAGCAGACAGACCGGGCCCCGCGCGTGGCCGCCATCTCAACCTGGGCGAAGGCCGCATAGACGTTGGCCGGGAAGGACAGAACAAACACGCCGATCGCCAGGCCACCCGCCAAACAGCGCGTCGCCGGCGGCGCGATGCCGAGCGCCAGCCCGGCCTGCAGGGCCCGTCACGTTGAGGAATGGCACCGGCCGCATACCAACGGCGGGAGCATCGCGGCCAAAGGCTGTGGCGCGATGACATGCGCGCTTGCCGTCAACCCCCTTGCCGTCAACACAAGGGCAGGACGAGACCGATCACGCCGCCCGCGCCAGGGCTCACCTCAACACCCCAGGTGCTGCAGACGGGGAACCGAGAAATGGCCAGCATGATAAGCGGCGTCGTGATCGCAGTTTTTGGGAGTTTTCGGGCCGTTTTCTGGCCGTTTTCTGGCCGCTTTCGGGGGGCGAGGCCCAGGTTCTCGGTACTCGAAGTTTCTCGGTACACGAAGTTTCTCGGGTTTCGAGAGAAGCGCAGACAAAGACATCGAATTCGCTGACCGCCGATGCCCGACAGGGGCTTCTCGGTTCGACGCGGGGCCTCGTTAGATTGGGACCAGGGTATCGGGGGCCGCGGCTCGTCCCCTGAACCTGATCCCAAATCTGACCCCGATACCTAGTCCCTATGACGGCGGCGGCCTGGGACCCTCGCTGGTGCCGGCGGGGCGGTTTCCGCGCTCCTTCATGTACTCGTCGAACTCGACACGGTCGCGCGCCATCCGCAGCCGGTCTAGGAAGGCGCGGAACTCGTTTGCCTCCTCCTCCAGTTTGCGCAGCGCCTCCTCGCGGTACTCATCGAACGCGCGGTTGCCGGTTTCGCGCAGGCCATGCCCGCGATGGGCGCGCCGCTGTTGCATGCGCTCTTCCCAGCGGGCGCGTTTGCGCTCCCAATGCTCGGCGGCCCGGTTCACTCGCTCGATGGCGCGGGCGCGCCACGCTTCAACGTCGCCACCATGATGACCATGCCATCCGCATCCCATTCCCATCCGTCCACTCCATATGATGTAGGCCAGGACCGCGAGACCGATGGGCCAGTACACGATGAAGCCCAGCACCATCAGCACGATCCAGGCCGGTCTGCCGAAGTCGTCTATGCGTGCGATGACCCCATGCATTGCGGTCTTCTCCCGGTCCTGGAAGCAGTGTGAATGTTTATAACATTTACATACGGTTTGGCGGCCGGTGCGTCAACCAACATGACGGGAATGTGATCGGCCGTCGGGGTCGCCGGCACCCGCCGACGGCGGTCGCCACACGGCCCTTAGAAGAGGTCCGGAAGACCTAGGGAGGCAAGACGATTGAATTTGTCCGAATGTGCCCGCCACCCGACACCCCGTTTGGTACCCGCCTTGACTTTCAACATGGCCACCGCCAGAAGCGCGCGCGGGAGACCCCTCCCCACCGAGGGGCGGCTATCTGGAAGGGTAGGTTCATTATGGCCACGTCCGCACGGCCGGCGCAGAAGCCGGTCAATCGCAATTTTTCCTCCGGCCCGTGTGCCAAGCGCCCCGGCTGGTCCCTTGAAGCCCTCGACAACGCATTTCTCGGCCGCTCGCACCGCGCCAAGCAAGGCAAGGCGCGCCTCAAACGCGCCATCGAGGAGACCAAAGCGCTGCTGGGCCTGCCCGCCGGCTACCAATGCGCCATCGTCCCCGCCTCCGACACCGGCGCTTTCGAGCTGGCCATGTGGACGATGCTGGGCGAGCGCGGCGTCGATGCCCTGGCCTGGGAGAGCTTCGGCGAGGGTTGGGTGACGGATGTGTCAAATCAGCTCAAGCTGAAGGACCTGCGCCTTCTCAAGGCCGAATACGGCAAGCTCCCCGACCTGCGCCAGGTCGATTTCAGCCGCGACGTGCTGTTCACCTGGAACGGAACGACCTCGGGGGTTCGCGTGCCGAACGGCAACTGGATCGCGGCCGACCGCGCCGGGCTCACCTTCACCGACGCCACCTCGGCAGTGTTCGCCCAGCCGATCCCTTGGGACAAGGTCGATGTGGCCACCTTCTCCTGGCAGAAAGCGCTAGGCAGCGAGGCCGCGCACGGCATGCTGATCCTCTCGCCGCGGGCCATTGAGCGACTGGAGAGCTACACGCCGCCCTGGCCGCTGCCCAAGGTATTTCGCCTCACCAAGGTCGGCAAATTTATGGCCGCGGTGTTCGAGGGCGAGACCATCAACACGCCCTCCATGCTGTGCGTGGAGGATTACCTCGATGCGCTCGCCTGGGCCCGCAGCATCGGCGGTCTCGCGGCGCTGCAAGCCCGCGCCGACGCCAACGCCAATGTGCTCTACGACTGGGCGGCCAAGACGCCATGGCTGGAGCCGCTGGCCGTTGATCCGGCAACGCGCTCCAACACCTCGGTCTGCCTGAAAGTCGTGGACTCGGCTGTCTCCAGCCTGCCCGTCGAGGCGCAGCGCGCTTTCGTCAAGCAGATCGAGGCGATCCTCGACAAGGAGGATGCGGCGCACGACATCGCCGGCCATCGCGATGCGCCCCCGCACCTGCGCATCTGGACGGGCTCGACCATCGAGGCCTCAGACCTTGCCATCCTCACCGCGTGGCTCGACTGGGCCTTCGCCGAGGCCAAGGCCGGACTTGCCAAGGCGGCGTAACCATTAACTCTTATCCCGGACGGAGTGATGCGGGCGCAAGGCCAGCAGCACTGCGTCCGGGACCTCGTGAGATCAGGCCACGAGCCCGTTGCCCGAGATCGCGGATAGCCTCGCCTTCGGCCGCTCCCGGGATGGAGGGTAAGTTCTAGGAGGATCCCATGTCGCCGCGCGTTCTGATCGCCGATCAGCTTTCTCCCGCCGCTGTCTCCATCTTCAATGAGCGCAGCATTAAGACCGACGTGAACGTCGGGTTGCCCAAAGGCGAGCTGGAAAGGATCATCGGCGACTACGATGGCCTCGCCGTCCGCTCCTCCACCAAGGTGACGGAGAAGGTGCTGGCCGCCGCCCACAGGCTCAAGGTGGTTGGCCGCGCCGGCATCGGGGTCGACAACATCGACGTGAAGGCCGCCACCGCCAAGGGCGTGATCGTCATGAATACGCCCTTCGGCAACTCCATCACCACCGCCGAGCACGCCATCTCGCTGATGATGGCCTTGGCGCGCCAGATCCCCGAGGCCGACCGCTCCACGCAGGCCGGCAAGTGGGAGAAGTCCAAGTTCATGGGAGTTGAGGTGTCCGGCAAGACGCTGGGTGTCGTCGGCTGCGGCAACGTCGGCTCGATCGTGGCCGACCGCGCCATCGGCCTCAAGATGAAGGTGCTCGCCTACGATCCGTTCCTCTCCGAGGAGCGGGCGGTGGAGATCGGCGTGACCAAGGTCGACTTCGACCACCTGCTGCGGCGCGCCGACTTCATCACCTTGCACACGCCGCTGACGGACAGGACCAGGAACATCATCGACGACGCCGCGCTCGCCAAGACCAGGAAGGGCGTACGCATCATCAACTGCGCGCGCGGCGGGCTGGTCGACGAGCACGCGCTGGCCGACGCGCTGAGATCGGGCCAGGTGGCAGGAGCCGCGCTCGACGTGTTCGAGGTTGAGCCCGCGAAGGAGAGCGTACTGTTCGGGCTGCCCAACGTGATCTGCACGCCGCATCTGGGCGCGTCCACCGGCGAGGCGCAGGAGAACGTGGCCCTGCAGGTAGCCGAGCAGATGTCGGACTACCTGCTGCACGGCGCCATTTCCAACGCTGTCAACTTCCCCAACATCGCAGCCGAGGAAGCGCCGCGCCTCAAACCATGGGTGAAGCTCGCGGAGCAGCTCGGTTCCTTTGCCGGCCAGCTCACGGAGACCTCCATCAAGGGCGTGCGCATAGAGTATTCCGGCGAGGTGGCGCGCCTCAACACCAAGCCGCTCACTGCCGCGGCTCTGGCCGGCGTGCTGCGCCCGCAGCTGGCAGAGGTGAATATGGTCTCCGCGGCCATCAGCGCCAGGGAGCGCGGCATGCAGGTGGAGGAGGTGACGCGCGGCCAGGAGGGCGTCTTCGAGAGCTACATCCGCTTCACGGTGACCACCGACAACTATCGCCGATCGGTGGCCGGCACGGTGTTCTCCGACGGCCGCCCGCGGATCATCCAGGTGCGCGACATCGACATGGAGTTCGAGCTGGCTCAGCGCATGCTGTTCATTCGCAACGAGGACAAGCCGGGCTTCATCGGCCGCTTCGGCACGCTGATGGGCGAGGCCGGCCTCAACATCGCTACGCTCAACCTCGGCCGCGACAAGCCCGGCGGTAACGCCATCTGCATGGTCGCCATCGACGAGCCCGCCTCCGACGAGGTCCTGGCCCGCATTCGCGCGCTGCCCCACGTGGTCCGCGTCAACCACCTCGAGTTCTGATCGCGCTCATCATGGGCCACGCGCACCGGCTCTGGCCCATGGCTCCAATGTCAGGGGTTGGGAAACGACGGCGGATCCGGAGCGGTTAGATCGAGCGGTCCCAAGAGTGTCTCTGACAGGGAACTGTCACCTTTCGGCGACCAGCTCGGGATCGTCTTGGCGCACCCCGTCGCCGTCGTCGGCGTCCTATTTCTTGCCGAACCAGCGGCGAAGCACGCCCGGCTTGCTGGCGGCCTCGGCCTCAGCGCTCCCCTTGGCTGCGGTGGGTATGGAGCCCACAGCGGCCTCGGCCTCAGCGCTCCCCTTGGCTGCGGTGGGCATGGACCCCACAGCGGCCTCGGCCTTAGCGCTCCCCTCGGCTGCGGCGGGCATAGGCCCCACGACGGTACCGAACTTACTGAAGAACTCGCCGGCGAGCTTGCGGGCAGTGGCATCGATCAGGCGCCCGCCCACCTGGGCCAGCTTGCCGCCGACGTCGGCCCTGGCCTCGTACTTCAAGAGTGTCCCGTTACCGTCCTCGACGAGGCGCACCAGCGCGCTGCCCTTGGCATAACCCGCCGCGCCACCGCTGCCCTCGCCAGCGATGCGGTAGCCGTTGGGTGGCTCCATTTCCGACAGCGTGACCTTGCCGGAGAAGCGCGCGTTCACAGGGCCGATCGACAGCTTCACCTTGGCTGTCATCTCAGTATCGGACTGCCTCTCAAGCGATTCGCAGCCTGTAATGCACTGCCTCAGCACCTCGACGTCGTTGAGCGCCGCCCACACCGTCTCGCGGCTGGCCGCGATCCGCTCCTCGCCGGTCATATCCATGTCACGGTCTCCTCGCCATGGCAGCGCGCTCGTGCGCACGAGCATCGCAACACTTGTCAGAACAACCACCATCAAGCCGCCTCGCGGCACTGATGGGCGGTTTCAGGCCCTTGCGCGGGCCCAGGCCGGTTCCCCGCCTGAACGATGAAGACCTACCACGAGCATCGCCAGCGCTGCTGCCTCCCGCGTCGTCGTTGTACAACATGCCGTGGAGCGAGGGCAGCCGCTCAAGCGCTGCCAGCTGAACCCTTGACGGGTACGGCCTGGACATGACGCACCTGTTGACCTTGCCATGCATGCGCGGCCCATTTTCGCTAGCATGAACCAAACCGTTCAGGTTGCGCTGGCTTATTCACTGCGTTTACGCCCTTGGCTATCCCTCAGTTCTCGTCACCAATGACCGGCGTCGCTGCCTCTCGAGGCCGATCCGGCTGCGCGAGATCGTTGCCCAGCGCTGCAAAGACTGGGGCGGAGAGCTAATAAAGTTCGACCGCC
>JAFMSC010000036.1:16601-18186 GCA_017353825.1 Hyphomicrobiaceae bacterium
GGCAAGCCGATGTGTACAAGGACAAGCCGGTGTTGTGGTCACGCTCGTACTCATTCATCTACTGTGGCGACCATCTTCCGTGCCAGCGCCGCATTCGCCGCCGAGAACGGTGGGGTTTGCCCGTGCTTGGCCCGACGGCGCAATCCTTGTCGCGTCCCCTATAGCAGGTGGCCGAGCGGTGCGCCGGCAGCCTCCCAGCGCTTTCGACCGAGCAAGCCAGACGGCTCGCCCCTCAAACCTAGTTCTCGTCTTCCTCTTTCAGGAAGCGGCCTGCAACCCAACCCCTCATGCCCTTATATTCGACCTCGCACCATCGCGACCGGGCCGCCAAGTCCCGCTGCGCCTGCGTCATACGCTTCCACTGCTCGAACGTAACATGGTTGGGGCAGCCGTGATTCTTGATGCCGCGCGCGTTGAAGGGGATCTTGGCGATCGGCCGGCTGTTGGCGTTGGGCGCCGCTCGCAAGTTGAGGGCGTCGTCCGGGCTCACTCCGGTCACCGCCCAGAAGCTGGGGTCGTCGCGATCAGCCGTCTGCGCCAGGGCAGGCGCTGCTGCCAATACCGCAACGACACAGACGAGACAGGCCGACCACGCAAACATGGGCATCACCTTAATCGTCGTTGCTATCTCTTGCCAAGATGGAAGCCGGGCCACGGCAGCCCTCCCACTCGATCGCTCGGCAGCTGGTGCCCGGCGGCGAGCGCCAAGGGATGGCAAGTCCGATCCGAGATCCGATTGCAAGCCTTGCATTGGGGAAGCCAAAGTGATGATCATGTGACAGGAAGGACATGTGGGAGGCGCCTTTGAGCGATCCGGAACCCATAGAGTTCAGCCCGCGCTGGCGCGTGGGCAACCCTATGGCCGCGGGGACGGTGTGCGGCCGTATCGATCCCGTCATCCATTTCAGCCGCCGCGAGCTTGAAGAAATCCTACGAGTTTACGGCCGCAGGGTGGCCGCCGGAGAATGGCGCGACTACGCGCTCGACTTCGGGTGCGAGAAGGCAGTCTTCTCGGTATTCCGGCGCGCCAGGGAAGTGCCGCTCTACCGGATCGAGAAATGCCCCAGCTTAGCGCGGCGCCAGGGCGTCTACAGCGTGGTGGCTGCGACCGGGCTCATCATGAAACGCGGGCATGACCTCGTCAGGGTGCTGTCCGTGCTTGACAAGGCCGTCAGGCTGGTCGCGGTCTGACCCACGCAATCCAGTTGTCCGCCTGCGGCCTTGGCACCTGCAGGGATGGCACCTGCAGGGATGGCACCTGCAGCGATGGCACCTGTAGGAATTGAGTCGCCCCTGATGGGGCCTAGATCTGGGCTGATCGCGGTTGTGCACCGACCCCTGGGCGATCGCGGGGTTGCAGAACGTGCCGCCCGCTTGGCAAGCTCTGGGGCCTCCCCGCCATCCACAGGTTGCCCACAGGCATGGGGCCGACGGACCTTGGCACGGCAACTTGCGGCGGGCTAAGCGGCGGGGCATGGATATCGCAAGCTCGTCGCGCCCCCACGCCAAGCCCCGCGCCCGGGTGCCCGTGCCGGGGCGCGCTACCGATCCCCTGCGCGAGGCGCGCGATAAGCTCCGGTTCGCG
>JAFMSC010000217.1 GCA_017353825.1 Hyphomicrobiaceae bacterium
GGTAGGCCAGGAACAGCACTAAAAAGGCGGCGGCCGGCAGCATGAACCAGAAGCCGAGCCAGTTCCGGTTGACCTGCAGGCGCTGCCATGCGCTGACCTCGCGCATCTGCCGCTTTGCCTGCCGCCCCTGCATGGTCATGGTCGCCATGAGCGCTCTCCCGGCCGTGGGCGTCGTTGGGTGCGGAGGGCGGCACATTGCACCGCCCTCCGGAGGTGTCAGCGATAGATGCGCCGCAACTGCCGTTCCGCGATGGCCATCGAGTTCTTGGCGTCCTCGCGGCCGGTGCAGTAGTTGGCAAACATGTCAACGACGATGAAATCAGCGATCGCCGTCGCCGCCTTCTCGCCCGGCTTGCCGATGCCGGACGCCGGCAAGGCGCGCTTGCTGGCCTGGCCGAACACCTGGTTCTTCGGATCGGCCGTCCACACCGGCGCCGAATCGTAAGCATTGAGCGTATGGGTCAGATAGCCGCGTGCTCCCGACAGCCATTTCTCGTAATTCTCCTTCTCCAGCATGAAGGCGACGAACGCCTTGGCTGCGTTGGGGAACTTCGTGAAGTTGAAGGCTAGGATCGGCACGCACAGCTGTAACTCGGTCGGGTGACCCACAGGCCCGACCGGCCACAGCGCGTGGTAGGTGTCGGCGGCTACGTCCTGCTTGGTCGGATCTTCCTTGGCGGCCACGTAAATGGAGATACCATTGGAGGTGAGGTAGAGGTCGCCCGCCAGGAACGCCTTGTTGTTGGAGGAGTCGTTCCAGGATGCGGTGCCCGACACGAACGTGTCGGACAGCGCCTTGCAGTACTCGAGCGCCTTCGCCGTCTCCGGCGAATTTATGACGACCTTGTCGTCCTTGTCGACAGTGTAGGCGCCGTGGCCCCAGAGGATCCAGTGGAGCCATGCATTGGCGTCGCCTGAAGCGTGACCCAGCGCAAAGCCTGACGGCGTGTTGTTCTTTTTGAGCGCCTTGCATAGCTCCAGGAACCCCGGGAAATCGCCGGGCACGTCTTTGAAGCCGGCCTTCTCGACCGCCGTTTTGCGGTAGGTGATGTAGCCGCCGATGGTGGCCACGGGAATTCCCAGCCAGTTGTTGCCTTGCTTGCAGGTGATGGCGGCGGCTTCCGTCCAGCCCCCGTACTTCTTGCCGAGATAGTCCGCAACGTCGTTCATGAGAACGACCTTGTCCGGGAACAGCTGCGGCAGCGTGTGCAGGCCCCAGGCCATATCAAGGCCCGAGCCGGTGTTGGCGGCCACGGAGGCCTTAGGCTGCACGTCCTCAAACGACTCGCTGAAGACGTTCATGTCGGTGTTGGTCGCGGCCTTGAAGGCGGCAACCATTTCGTTGAAGGCCTTGTCCTCCGCCTCGACGAAGCGTTTCCAGCGCATGACCGTCAGCTTGGCACCAGGCTCGGCCTTCCACGGGGCGGTCTGCGCCCATGCCTTGGCCCAGTTGACGAGGGCCGGGCCGGTCAACGCCGAGGCGGTTGCGAGTGCGGTCGTACCCCGAACGAAAGTCCGGCGTGTGAGATTGATCATGAGCACTTCCTCCTTCGCAGATTAGGCGTTGAGCCTCTTCCCCGTCCCTTCGTCGAACAGATGGACCAGGCGCGGATCGGGCCTGAGCCGGACCTTGTCGCCCGGCTTGAAGCGGTGCCGCTCGCGGAACACGGCAACGAGGGGCTGGCCGCCCAGTTTGGCTACGACCTGGACCTCGGACCCGGTGGGCTCGATCACTGCGATCTCGGCCTCGGCGCCGTCGTCGGCGAGGGCGAGGTGCTCGGGCCGCACGCCGTAGACGGCGGGACGGCCGGCGAAGCCGTCCGGCGCCATCGCGAGAGGCAGGCGGGCGCCGCCGGGACCTTCAAACGTGCCGGCGCCGTTGGCCGCGATCCTGCCCTTTAGGAAGTTCATGGCGGGCGAGCCGATGAAGCCGGCCACGAACAGGTTGTCAGGGCGGTCGTAAAGATCGAGCGGGACGCCGACCTGCTCGACCAGCCCATCGTTAATCACCACGATCTTGTCAGCCATGGTCATGGCCTCGATCTGGTCGTGGGTGACATAGATGGTGGTGGTCTCGATGCGCTGGTGCAATTCCTTGATCTCGGTGCGCATGGCCACCCGCAGCTTGGCATCGAGGTTGGAGAGGGGCTCATCGAACAGGAAAACCTGCGGGTCCCGCACGATGGCGCGGCCCATGGCCACGCGCTGGCGCTGACCGCCGGACAGCTGGCGCGGATAGCGGTCGAGCAGCGGGGAGAGTCCAAGGATCTCGGCGGCCCGTTCGACCCTGGTCTCGATCTCCGTCTTGGGTGCGCCACGCAGCTTGAGCGAGAAGCCCATGTTGGCGGCCACCGTCATGTGCGGATAGAGCGCGTAGTTCTGGAACACCATGGCCACGTCGCGGGCCTTGGGCGGCAGCTGGTTGACCACCCGCTCGCCGATGCGGATCTCACCGCCGGTGATGTTCTCAAGCCCAGCGATCATGCGCAAGAGCGTGGACTTGCCGCACCCCGACGGGCCGACCAGTACGACGAACTCGCGGTCGGCAATATCGATCGAGATGCCGTGCAGCACCTGGGTGGAGCCGAACGACTTGCGGACATCGTGACAGGTGACACTGGCCAAGGCGTTCTCCCGAGTGCCGAGCGGAGCCTCGCGCCGGCCCGCGATTCTTGTCTTTGCCGGAACACTACAACGCCGGGGAACGATAGACCAAGCGGTGCTTTGGTTGGATGAAATCGCCATCGCGGATTGCCCGAAGCCAGATGTCGTCCCGCAATCGCGACGAAGCCCGAGGCGCCGTCGCATCAGCCTCGCTCTGGATAGTCGTGCCACGCGCCAGCAGGGTCGGCGACGCGCTGCGGGGCGGCCGGGTTGAGATAGCCAGGGCCCACGGGCACCTTGCCGTAGCCGCCGGGAATGTCGAGCACGTAGGTGGGCTGGGCGAGGCCTGACAGGCGCCCGCGCAGGGCGCGCATCAGCCGCTGGCCCTCGGCGATGGAGAGGCGGAAGCGGCCGGTGCCGGGGGCCGGGTCGAGGTGGTGGAGGTAGTAGGGCTTCACGCGGGCCTCGACGAACCCGCGCATCAGCGCGGCCAGCGTCTGGGGGTCGTCGTTGACCCCGCGCAGCAGGACGGTCTGGCTCACCAGCACGATGCCGGCATCGATGAGCCGCGCACAGGCGGCTCGTGCGGCGGGCGTCAGCTCGCGCGGGTGGTTGGCGTGGAGCGCAAGGTAAACGGCCTTGGTGGGGCTCCTGAGGGCCGCTGCGAGGCCTTCGGTGACGCGGCCAGGGTCGACGGTGGGCACGCGCGTGTGCCAGCGCAGGATCCTGACGGAAGCGATGGTGGAGAGGCGGCGCGTGACCTCTGCAACCCGGCGCGGCGACAACACCAGCGGGTCGCCGCCAGTCAGGATCACCTCCCAGATATCGGGATCGCCCGCGATATAGCCGAGCGCGGCATCGAGGCCCGCGTCGGAGAGCGCCTGCAGCCCGCCGGGCCCCACGACCTCGCGGCGAAAGCAGAAGCGGCAATAGACCGGGCAGGCGTGGGTGAGCTTGAGCAGCACACGGTCCGGGTAGCGGTGCACAACGCCCGGTACCGGCGAGAGCCGCTCCTCGCCCAGAGGATCGGCCCGCTCCTCTGGGAGGTGCTGTAACTCGTCTGCATCCGGCACGAACTGGCGCGCGATCGGGTCGTTGGGGTCTGTGCGGTCGATGAGGCGCGCCATGTCCGCGCTGATGGCGACCGCGTAGCGAGAGGTGACCGCTTCAAGAGCGGTCGCGGCCTCCGCCGGTACGAGGGCGGCGGTGCGCAGGTCGGCGATGGATCGCAGGGTAGTGACAAACTCGCCGGCCTGAAGGCCGGGGCTTGCAAGAGGTCGCTTAAGCGGCATGGGCCACCTCCTCAAGGCACTGCTTCTTGCGGACCCGTCTTAGGGTTCGCGTGGGATGCTTACCGGCCAATATCCTGGCCCGAAAAATGTTATGCGTGGCATTGATATCGGCGTTATCGATACCGGCGTTATCCGTGGGGCCACAGCCGAGCAGGGCAACCCTCGCCTGATCGATCCGGCGCTGCGCGCCTAGGACGCCGCACTCGGCGCACCTCCGGGAGGTGTCGGCCGCGTCGATCATCGCAAGCTGCCCACCGCGTTGGTAGAATTTGCCGCCAAGCGTCGTCGAAAACACGCCCAGCCCGTTGGCAACTTGGACGGCGCTGGCGTCGGTACTTGTTTGCGCCACGCTGGGCTGGCGTAACAATGGCCGGCCTGGTAGCGGGCCGGAATGGAGTGCACCTCGCCGCCGAGCGGGCACCAGCCACGCAGCTTTATCCGGCCGACCTTGGGATGGCGGCCGAGATCGCAGAGGTAGCGCTGCAAGGCACGATCGATGGCCCACACCGCCATCTGCAGCGCCCGAACCCCTTTGCGCCAATCCACCTTGTTGCGCAGGGCGCTCAATTCCGAGTGCTGGGGCAGGTCGGCGATCTTGCGCCCTGGCCGGCCGAATTCGCGCCGTTGCTCCAATGCCATGCTGTCGGCATAGCGGCACGCGCCAGCCCACCGAGGCAAGGCGTTTGCCGCATCGGCCAGCCCATAGACATTGGCGCAGCACGGTTCCATTCCAGCTATTCCTTGGCGCGTCCTTGGCGCGCCTGACCCGCCCTGAAGCGTGGGGATAGCGCGCGCAAAAGGTTCCTCACCAGCGCCTCAATGCCTCGTTCCGGGCACGGCGTCCAGCCGGCGGTGGCGCGGGCCGTAGATCGCAGACCCGTTGCGGGCCAATGCGAAAAATCCGCGTCGAAACGGTGGATTCCCGACGGTTCGCCAGTTCATCCGCCCTAGGAGCCCTCCGTCACCGGCGTCCAGATGACCTGCTCGATGTTGGCGGCGCCCGTCGCCAGCATGACGAGGCGGTCGAAGCCGAGCGCGGCGCCGGCTGCGGGCGGCATCTGGGCGAGGGCGGTCAGGAAGTCCTCATCGATGGGATAGCGCTCGCCGTAGATGCGAACTTTCTCAGCCATTTCGTCCTCCAGGCGATGGCGCTGCAGGGCGGGGTCGATGAGTTCACCGAAGGCATTGGCGAGTTCCACGCCGCAGGCGTAGAGCTCGAAACGCTCGGCCACGCGCCGGTCTGCCGGCTTGGGTCGGGCCAGGGCGGCGAGGTGGGCAGGGTATTCCGTGAGCAGCGTGGCGCGGCCGTCGCCGAGCGCAGGCTCGATCTTGGCTACCAGAATGCGGCTGAAGATGTCGCCCCAGGTGTCGTCCGGTGCGATCTTGATACCGGCCGCGGCGGCGGCGCACGCCAGGGCGTCGCGGTCCGGTGCGGCCGGTAGCGTGGCGAGGAGGTCGATGCCGGCGAGGCGCCGGCACGCTTCAGCTACCGTCAGGCGCTCCGGCTGGGCGAGCGGGTCGATGCCACGGCCGCGATGGCTGAACGCCGCCGTGCCCGTAGCCCTTGCCGCAACCCTGAGCAGGGCGGCGCAGTCGTCCATCAGCGTCTCGTAGGGCTCTCCGGCGCGGTACCACTCCAGCATCGTGAACGCCGGGTGGTGCAGCGCCCCGCGCTCGCGGTTGCGATAGACCTCGCGGAACGTGAAAATCCGCTGCTCCCCGGCCGCGAGCAGCTTCTTGCAGGCGAATTCGGGCGAGGTGTGCAGATAGAGCGGCTGCCGCTCCCCACCGGGGCCGATCAGCTCGGTGGCAAAGGCGTGCAGGTGCGTCTCGTTACCCGGCGACACCTGCAACGCCGCGGTCTCCACTTCGATGAAGCCGCGGGCCTCGAACCAGCCGCGAACCGTGCGCTGGATGCGCCCGCGCGCCAGCAGGAACGGCCGCCGGTCCCGGTGCCGGTCGGGGTGCCACCAGGGGCTCTGTTGCGTGGACTTGGGCAAGGTCGGGCCGCCGTTCGTTCACGCGGTTCGTTCACGCGGTTCGTTCACGCGGTTCGTTCACGCGGTTCGTTCACGTCTTGGCGATGCGGAAAAACGCCTGTAGAAAGCGCCGAACCTGATTTGGCAAGCGCCTGCCGCCCCCGGCGCGCTTCGAGGGCTCATGGGCCGAAATGGGGGCCGAAATGGGCCAGAAAACGCAGGAGTGATCGGCAGTGGTGAAGGTTATTGCAAGCTCGGTGCGCAAAGGCAACGTGCTCGATGTCAGCGGCAAGCTGTGCGTCGTCATGAAGGCGGAGAACATCCATCCCGGAAAGGGCACGCCGGTGACGCATCTCGATATGCGCCGCATTTCGGACGGCGTGAAAATTACCGAACGCTACCGCACCACCGACCAGCTGGAGCGCGCATTCCTGGAGGAAAAGACCTACAACTACCTCTACGAGGACGACATGGGCTTTGTGCTGATGGAGCCCGACACATATGACCAGATCACTCTGCCCAAGGACATTATCGGCGAGCAGTCGGTATACCTACAGGAAAACATGCCGATCCAGGTGAGCCTGCATGAGGGCGTGCCGGTATCGGCCGAGATCCCGGCGCGGGTGACGCTGGAGGTGGTTGAGGCGGACCCGGTGGTGAAGGGCCAGACCGCCTCGTCCTCGTACAAGCCGGCCGTACTGTCCAACGGCCTGCGGGTGATGGTGCCGCCCCACATATCCGCCGGCACCCGCGTGGTGGTGATGACCGCGGATGGCTCCTATGTGGAGCGTGCCAAGGATTGAGGGGCTCCGCTTCAGGTCGACGCGTCGGCAGTCGGGCGTCAGGCCTGGGCGGTTTGCCGTGTGGAGTGTATAGCGCCACGGCATTCCCACCCGAATCTCCTCGACGGTCGACGTCCGACGCCCGACGGCCGCTTTGAGAAGCTCATCGGATTGGCCTTGTTGCCCTGACGCCACGCTGGGCGGCAACAGGGTATGACCGCCAGCGATCGGCACCTTCCCAAAGCCACAAACCGCGCCTAGAAGGCGGCCCATGAGAAGAATCGTGGGCCCTCTGGCGATTTTCGCGGTCGTAAGCGGATGTGCTGCACTCCCGCTGCCGGTCACCAGCGGCGTGCCAACGACGTGCGCGGACCGGTTCACGGAGCCCTCGTGCAAGGAGGGCCAGCGTTGCCGCTGGATCAACGACTATCGGCGCTCCGACGGCAGCTACGCCACAGCCCACTGCACCGACGAC
>JAFMSC010000218.1 GCA_017353825.1 Hyphomicrobiaceae bacterium
TGCCCGGCCGCTGCATCCCTACGCGCGCGGCCTGCTTAGCGCCGTGCCTCGGCTCGACCGCGGGCGCAGCGCCAAGCTCGCGACCATCGATGGCGCCCCGCCCAACCTGGTGGCCCCGCCGGAGGGCTGCCGCTTCCATCCACGCTGCCGCCTTGCCACCGACATATGCCTCAAAGAACCGCCGCTGGCATCGGCGGAGGCCGGGCATCTGGTGGCGTGCCACCGCGTCCACGAGGTCGATGCCCTGCTGCCGCTGCCCAAGGCTGGGCGCGGCACGGCCAAGGTGGCCACGGCCTCGGGCGCCGAGCGCATCCTGGACCTGGAGCACGTCAGCAAGTTCTTTCCCGTGCGTATGGGATTCCTGCGCCGGCCGTGGCAGGTCCGGGCCGTCAACGACGTGACGCTTGATATCAGGCGGGGCGAGACGCTTGGCCTGGTCGGGGAATCGGGCTGCGGGAAGTCGACGCTCGGGCGGCTGGTGCTGCGGCTCGACGACCCCACCGAGGGCGAGATTCGCTTCGAGGGCGTGGACCTGGCGCGGCTTGGGAGCGACGAGCTGCTGGCTGTGCGCAAGCGCATGCAGGTGATCTTCCAGGACCCCTACTCCTCGCTCAATCCGCGCATGACCGTGGGGCAGATCATCGCCGAGCCCATGCGCGTGCACGGCATCGTGCCGAAGGCTGAAGTGCCGGAACGGGTCTCGGAGCTGCTCAAGACCGTCGGGCTGTTCCCTTACATGGCCCTGCGCTATCCGCACGAGCTGTCGGGCGGGCAGCGCCAGCGCGTCGGCATCGCCAGGGCGCTGTCCGTGAACCCGCACGTGATCGTGTGCGATGAGGCGGTGTCGGCGCTCGACGTGTCGATCCAGGGGCAGGTGATCAACCTATTGGAAGACCTGCAGCAGAAGCTCGGGCTCACCTACCTGTTCATCGCCCACGACCTGGCCGTGGTGCGGCATATCTCGACCCAGGTGGCCGTCATGTACCTTGGGCGGATCGTGGAGCAGGCGCCGGCCGAGCAGCTGTTCTCCGCGCCAAAGCACCCCTACACGCAGGCGCTGCTGGCGGCGGCGCCCATCCCCGACCCCGTGATCGAGCGCGCCCGCCCGCGCCAGATCATCAAGGGCGAGCTGCCAAGTCCGCTCAACCCGCCCGTTGGCTGCGTGTTCCACCCGCGCTGCCCGCTGGCAACGGAGGACTGCAAGAAGGGCGTACCGGCCACGCGCGAGCTGGCCCCAAACCACTTCGTCGCGTGCATCCACGCGTGAGGCGCGTGCCGCGCGCATTGCTTCCCGTCAAGCCTCCAGCATTCCGCAAGCACGACCGGGCGCAAGCACGAACGAGACACGCACCGGAAGCCGGGCTTGGGAGAGGGTTAGCGCAACTTCCGCTGATGCGGTGTTGCCCGCACATTCGGTCCTCGGCGTGTTGTCCTGCCCTCACCTCGGGCCGCTCCCCGCGCTGATGGAGCCGGCCTTCTCGGCGGCGCGGGGCCGGCAAGCCCTCACACACCCAGCGCCCGCCTTACCTCATAGACCTCCATGATGCGCTTGGAGCGGTGCGGCCAGTCGCACACGAACGCCCAGGTGCCGTCTGAGTAAGTGTCGCACACCTTGACGCCCTTGATGACCACCCAGTGGCCCTGCTTGCCCACGTGGAGCGCCAGGATGTAATGGACCCAGGGGTTGCGCTGGCGCTGCATCCAGTTGCCCCACAGGCTTGGGCGCTGCTTGCGGGGCAAATGCATGTAGCTCTGCTTCAGCGCCATGCTGTAGCCGAAGTGGGCCAATGCGGCGGCCACCTCCTCGGGGTAGGTGCCCTTGACCGTGCGCGGGCGGCCGGGGGCCACGTTGCGGAAGGCCTGCACCTCGGCCTCGACCTTGCTCACCGAATAGCCGGTGATGGCGCTCACCACGACCGGCCCGCAGAACGCGGTCCGGCCGGTATCGTTGTTGGCCTCGTGCAGGCAGGAGGACAGCCGCGCGGGCGCCGCGCTGCTGAGCGCTCGGGTCATCTCGGTGGTCCCAGGGGGCAAATCGATGAGCGAAATTCTTAATCGCAAGCATTAACAAAAGGTTGCAGCGCGGAGTCGGCTATCGGGCATCGGCCGTCTGATCGGGTATCGACCGTCGGCCCCGCGTGCTCTCTCTCGCGGCCAGCCCGAACCCCTGAGCCCAAGCCCGAGTGGCGCCTTCTCAAGCTCCGGAGTGGCTGGAAAGCCCCTTCGATGTGGACGAAATCGTTTGACGCGCAACCTGACATTGACGTGCCGAGATTGCTCCGTAGGAAGGGCCGGCTATCGGGACAGCGGCACGGGGACCGGCCCGGCGTGAGATGGTGTGAGGGGTTGGATTTCGGGGGCCTTTCATGCGTCGATCGACTTGTGCGGCCTGGCTGGCCGCGGCTGTGGCGCTCGGCCGGTCCGCATCGAGCCTCATCGCCGGCAGCGCGGCGGCGCTGGAGGAGGACAAGGGCGAAAAGCAGAAGCTGGAGGCGTGCGCCAAGGACCTGTGCAGCATTCTCGTCAAGCGCGAGGCGAACGGGGCTGACCTCACGTGCGCCCTGCAGAAGACCTGGGCCGGCGCCAAGGTCAAGGAGGGCGTCGAGCAGAAGAAGCTCACCTGGGGCTTCGGCGACGTGCGCTGCGCCGTCGACGTGGTCGGCAAACGGCGGGACATGATCGACGCACTGACCAAGCCGGAATACGAGTACAAGCTCCCGATCCACACCGTCCGCTGCGACATCGAGCGCGAGAAGGAAGTGATGAAGGTCACGGTGTCCCTCTCGCCCAAGCTCCAGTTCAAGGATGGCAAGCTCACCAGGGCGTGGCTGGGGATCGGCACGATCGAGGCACCCAGCGTGGTCAAGGGCGCCATCTGGACCGCCGTCCAGCTTGAGGACACCTTCGGCATCGTGCACGGCGACCTTTTGAGGGAGGTCAACAAGTTCGTGTACGAACGCTGCCCCAAGCAGCTCGAGAAGTAGGGCGGGATGCCAGACCCCGCAGGGTTTCAGACCGTCACCGGTTGCCCAGTCGCGCCCGCTCCGCGAAGCGCACCGCCTCCTCGGCGGCCTTGAACAGGGCGCGGGCCTTGTGGCCGCACTCGGCCTGCTCGGCGGCGGGGTTGCTGTCGGCGACGACACCCGCTCCGGCTTGCACGTGCATGACGCCGTCCTTCACCAGCGCGGTGCGCAGCACGATGCAACTGTCCATCTCGCCGTCGGCGGAGAAGTAGCCGACGCAGCCGCCGTAGGGCCCGCGCTTCTCCTTCTCCAGTTCGTCGATGATCTCCAGCGCGCGCACCTTGGGGGCTCCTGAGAGCGTGCCGGCCGGGAAGCCTGCCATCAGGGCGTCAATGGCGTCGTGCTGCTTGTCGAGCCGGCCCACCACGTGGCTGACGATGTGCATGACATGGCTGTAGCGCTCCACCGCGAAGCTCTCGGTGACACGGACGCTGCCGATTTCGGCCACGCGGCCCACGTCGTTGCGACCCAGGTCGAGCAGCATCAAGTGCTCGGCTCGCTCCTTGGGGTCGGCGAGCAGCTCGGCTTCCAGCGCCTTGTCGGCGTCGTGGGTGTTGCCGCGAGGGCGCGTTCCGGCGAGTGGGCGGATCGTCACCTCGCCGTCGCGCACGCGCACCAGGATCTCAGGCGACGAGCCCACCAGCGCAAAGCTGCCGAAGTCGAGGTGGAACAGGAAGGGCGAGGGGTTGGTGCGCCGCAGGGCGCGGTAGAGGGCAAATGGCGGCAGCGTGAAGGGAACTGAGAAGCGCTGCGAGAGCACCACCTGGAAGATGTCGCCGGCGACGATGTACTCCTTGGCACGCTCCACCATGCCCATGTAGCCGGTCGGCGTGGTGTTGGAGGTGGGGGCAGGGAGCGCCAGGTGCACGCCCGCCATGGCGGTGGCGTGCGGCAACGGCGCGTCGAGGGCGTCGACGATGTTGCGCAGGCGCTCGACCGCCCCGGCGTAGGCCGAGGCGGCCTCGACGCCGGGCTGGGGGCGCACCGGCGTGACGAGGATCATCTCGTCCTTCACGTTGTCGAAGACCACCATGAGGGTGGGGCGCACGAACATGCCGTCGGGGACGCCGAGCGCGTCGGGCGGCTCGTTGGGCAGGCGTTCGATCAGTCGCACGGTGTCGTGGCCCAGGTAGCCGATCACGCCGGCTGCGATGGGCGGTAGCTCGGGCGGCAGCTCGATGACGGACTGCGCCAGCAGGGCGCGCAGCGACTGTAGGGTGGGGGCCTCGGGTTCGAAACAGTCGAGGCTGATGTGCGCCTGGCGGTTCACCTCGGCGCGCCCGCCGTGGGCGCGCCACACCACGTCCGGTAACAGCCCGATGATGGAGTAGCGCCCGCGCGCGGTACCGCCTTGCACGGATTCTAAGAGGCAACTCATGGGCTGCGCGGCGCCGAGCTTCAGCATGGCGGAGACAGGGGTCTCAAGGTCGGCGACGAGCCGGGTCCACACCACCTGCGCCTTGCCCTGGCGGTAGCAGGCGGCGAAGTCTCCGCGCGCTGGCTGGATCTCGAACTCCTGGCTGCCGCCGTAGTGCTGGGTCATGTGCTCCTCGTGCCCGTTGTGCGCCCGCACGTCCGGGCTTCCCGCGGCAGACTCAGTAGTCGGTCGGCGTCTCCGTCTTTCCGCCGATAACGTCTCCGATCAGCTTCTCGTTCACGGTGATGCCGTAGCGGGTGCGCAGGCCGGCAACATACTGATCAAGCATGTCGATGCGCTGTTGTCTTGCCAGCTCGGTCTTCAGTGCGGCGGCCTCCTCCGCGGTCGGCGTGCCGGCGGGAATGACATCGGCCACCCTGAAAATGGTGCGCGACTTGCCGTCCGCCGTGGGGAAGGAGGAGACGGTCCCCTTTGGGGACTCGAACGCCTGCTGCATCGTGGCCGGCGTGAACCCTGCCGGCGCCGGGCCGGTGCGCTTCAGGGGAGCGGTGCGCTCGACCTTTCCGCCGAGCGCCTTGGCGATCTTCTCAAGGCCCTCGCCCGGCTTGAGCTCCTCGATTTTCTTGGCTACCAGGCTCGCGATCTCCTTGCGTCGCTCCTCGTCCATGAAGTTCGTCCGCACCGCGTCCGTGACCTCGTCGAAGGTGCGCTCGCGCTGTGGCGTGACGCCCAGGAGCTCGAACCAGGCATAGCCGCCGTCGCTCAAGTCGATGCCGTCGGTCTCCACGCCCGGCGCGGTGGCGAAGACCGCGTCGATGATCTTGGGAGCGTCGGGGTGGGCAATGATGACGGCGTTGCCGTCAGCAGTCCGGCCGGTGCGGTTGACGGCGGCGATCTCCTGGAAGGGCAGCTTCAGCGCCTCCGCGATCTCTTTGAGCGGCACCGCCTTGGCGCGCTCGGCCTCCACCTGCTCATGCAGCTGCTGCAGCTGCGGGCCCACTTGGTCGGCGGCGAGGGCGTCGCGGATCTCCCCCTTGACCTCGTCGAAGGTGCGGGTCCTGCCTGGCTCGATCTCGCTCACGCGCAGGAGCACCGTTGAGAACTGGCCCTCGACGGGCCGGGACAACTCATTCTTCTTCAGCGCGAAGGCGGCGTCGGCGATCTTGGGGTCGATCATCTCGGCCTTGGTGAGCAGGCCGAGGTCGATGTCGGTGGCGGGAAAGCCGGCCTTGGCGGCTGCCTCGGTGAAGCTCTTGGCTCCAGACAGCTCCGCATATGCCTTCTCGGCGGCGGCCTTGTCGGCGAAGGTGAGCTGCGCGACGCGACGCTTTTCGGGGATGTCGTGGGAGGTCTTGGGGTCCTCGTAGGCCGCCTTGATCTCCTCGTCGGTGACCTTGACGCGGGACAGCGCGGCCTCGCGGGTCAGCAGCAGCAGGTTGGTCTTGCGCTCCTCCAGCGCGATGTAGTGCCCCTTGTTCTGGCGAAAATGCTCCTGCAGCTGCTCCTGGGTCGGCTCGGCCACGGTCACGAGCTTGCCTAGTTCGGGCGTGAGGTGCTCGAGGATGCGCGTCTCGTTGCGGTAGCGGTAGAGCGCCTCGACGAGGAACAGCTGCGGCCCGGCCCCGGCGCCCAGGGTCTCCGTGAGCTGCTGG
The DNA here is from genome assembly GCA_017353825.1 of Hyphomicrobiaceae bacterium. GTDB lineage: Bacteria > Pseudomonadota > Alphaproteobacteria > Rhizobiales > Hyphomicrobiaceae > AWTP1-13. The sequence continues at coordinate 6,054 of JAFMSC010000218.1, forward strand.
CGCGCTAGGTCGCGGCGGCGCTCCTCGATGTAGGAGCTCTCGCTGCGGTAGCCGTCTTGGTGCAGGAGCCGATAGAACTGTTCCTTGGAGAACTTGCCGTCTGGACCCTGAAACGAGGGGTCAGCGAATATGCTGTTGCGGACCACGACATCGGAGACCGTAAGGTCCAGCGCCTTGCCGTGCAGATCGAGGGCGCTGAAGCCGATGAGGCGCGCAAGCGCCCGCGGGCCGACCCCCAGCATCTGTGCCTGCTCGGGCGTGAGGGCGCGGCCGATCTGGCGCGCGAGCGCCGCCATCTCCTCCTTGTAGGCCTGGCGGAATTCTTCGGGCGTGATCCGCGTGCTGCCGACCGTCGCGACGGTATTGTTCCGGGCGGCGCGGCGGAAGATGTCGTAATTGCCGATGCCCCAATAGGCGAAGGCGACGACGAGAAGCCCAAGCAGTATCTTTGCAAGGACGTTGGCGACGCCCCGTCGCATTGCGTCGAGCATGGGGATCTTCCGCTTCTGACTGTGATCGCCGGCACACCTGCGGTTGCCGTCATACCGAGGGCGCCGCAAATGTCCAGGATTTTCAAGATAGGGAAATTTTTCGTGCTCACAAGCGACGATGGCGTCTTGCAAGCGTCGCCTCGCGCAGCCTTAAGATGTCGGAGATGACAGGATGAGGGAGATGACGGGCGCGTCATGGAAGGCGACGGCGGCGCAGCATTGCCAGCATTCGCTGAGCGTCTGCGAAGGCCCCGGCGGACGGGGCGTTTGGCGGCAACCGTTGCGGGAGACGTGCGATGAGCGTGGGTGAAGCGGCGGGTATCCGTCCTCTGGTGGCCGGAAATTGGAAAATGAACGGCCTGCGGGCCTCTCTGTCGGAGGCGCGGCGCGTTCAGGAGCGCCTCGCCGATGCCGCCTTCGCCGCTGCGGCCGATGTCATGATCTGTCCGCCAGCCACTCTGGTGGCGACGCTGGCCGCCCAGGCCGCCGGCTCGCGCCTCATGGTGGGTGCGCAGGACTGTCACTGGGCGGCGCAGGGTGCCCATACCGGAGACGTGGCCGCAGAGATGTTGCAGGACGCCGGC
>JAFMSC010000219.1 GCA_017353825.1 Hyphomicrobiaceae bacterium
GATGCGGGGCTCGGCATCGGCTTGCCGCTCACGCGCGCGCTCGCCGAGGCCAACGGCGCCGCCCTGATCGTTGACAGCGCCCCCGGCCGCGGCACCCGCGTGACCATCGCTTTCGGCAAGGACCGGGTGGTGCCAGTGTAATGCCCGTTGAAGGCGATGTTCCACTCGATGCGAATGCTTGCGCGAGCAGCGCTCCGATCCGGACGGAGGCGTGCAAGTCGTTGATGGAGGTCCGTGATCGTCTCGTTGCGCCACGCTGACCCGTTGCACGGGGTGCCGGAGTTGATTTCCCCGCCCCGGTCAACACGTTCGCCGCCATGCCTCGCCGACCCAAATTGGCGGGGGAGGGGCGGCCGGCGCGTCAGCCCTGGACCTTGACGAGGGGAGCTCCGGCCTCGATGCCGCCGATGATGCCGGCTGCCGAGTGCCCCTGCGACCTGATCAGGCCCAGGATGGCATCGGCATGGGCGCGGTCGCAGGACACCAACAGGCCGCCCGAGGTCTGCGGATCGGTGAGGAGGTGGCGGCGCCACTCCGGCAGGGAGTCGGGCCAGCGGATGCCGTCGCGGTAGCTCGACCAGTTGCGGTGAGAGGCGCCCGTCAGGAACCCCCTCTGCGCGAGCGCGGCGGCATCGGTCAGGAGAGGCACAGCGTCCGCCTCGATGGTAATGGACTTATCGGCGCCGCGCGCCATCTCCAGGGTGTGGCCGAGGACACCGAAGCCGGTCACGTCGGTCAGGGCGTGGACGTGCGCGTTCTGTGCCAGCTCCGCCCCCACCTTGTTGAGTAGGGTGGTGGTGGCGATCATCTCCGAATAGCCCGCGGGCGACAGCTCGCCCCTCTTGATAGCCGCGGAGTAGATGCCCACGCCGACCGGCTTGGTCAGGATCAGCACGTCGCCCGCCTGCGCATGGGAGTTGCGCCGCACGTGCTCGGGCCGGCATGTTCCGATCACGGCGAGGCCGTACACGGGCTCTGGGCAGTCGATCGAATGACCCCCCGCAACGGGAATGCCGGCAGAGGCGCAGACGGCGGCGCCGCCCTTCAGAATCTCGCGCACTGCGTCGGTCGAGATCTTATCCACGGGCATGCCGAGGATGGCCAACGCCATGATAGGCTTGCCGCCCATGGCATACACGTCCGACAAGGCGTTGGTGGCGGCGATGCGGCCGAAGTCGAACGGATCGTCAACCATCGGCATGAAGAAGTCGGTGGTGGCGATGATGCACGTCGATTGATCGAGCTGCCAGACCGCGGCATCGTCGGCGGTTTCGGTTCCCACCAGGAGCTGGCTGAAGGTGGCTGCCGCCGGCTGGTCGGCGAGCAGCTGCTGCAGGACGGAAGGCGCGAGCTTGCAGCCACACCCGCCGCCGTGGGCCAGGCTGGTGAGCTTGATGCGGGGCACGGTCATGACCAGGTCTCCTCCGACCTTGCGGTTAATCGTAAGTCGCGGGCGCCACAGGGGAAGCAGCCCTTTACGGTATCAGGCGATCCTGCGGTAGAGGCGCGCAAGGGTGCCGTCGCCGACGAGCGGTCCGTTCGACATGCGCGGGATCAGTCCGTCGAGGCCCAGGCTCCTCCCGGCACTATTGAGCACGAAGAAACCCTGCACGAAGATGAGGAAGACATAAAGCCAGGGCCACTCGGAGGGGTGGAGATAAAGGCCCAGCCAGAGGTGCGCCACGTAGACCATGCCGATGACACCCAACGGCCGGACCAGAAAGCCGAGCATAAAGGATGCTGCAAGTACCAGCTCGAGCAGGAAGACCAGTGGGTCGATGACCGGCAGCAGTGGCACGAAAACCTCCTTGGCAATCCGCCGGTGAATCTCGAACGCGGCGTTCTCGCCCAGCGCCGCCGTCCAGCCGGCAAACCCCCCCGACACAGGCAGCGGCAGCTTCCACAGCGAACCCTGGAACCACATGGCGCCGATCATGACGCGCATGAACCAAATGGCGAGGTGGTGGAGCGTGCGCTGTGCGGGATCGTGGACCCAGTTCCGGTAGGCGATCCAGGCGCTGGCCAGCAGCAGCGCCAGGAACAGCGCCGTCATGAGCCAGCCCAGACCACTGTTGTGGTGGTCAGGGGTGCTGCCGATCAGAAACAGCCAAGTGTCATAAAACGGGTTGGTGCGCATGGGCGATCTCCCTTCGCAGCGTCAGAGTTGAATGCGCCGGCCGCAGTCCCGTGCGAGAGGCTCGCATGAGGCCTCTGGCGAGGTTCCGCCATCCATCACGCGGGTGCATCGGCAAGCCGTGTGGCCAGAGTGGAGAGGCGCAATGCCTTCCGCAGGCGCCGCGATAGAATATCGATCAGCGCACAGACGGCCACCGTGGCCAGAATCAGCACGACGGCAACGTCGAAGCGCAGCTCGGAGATGGCGGCGTCGACGTGATAACCAAGCGTCGCAACGCCGAGAATGCCGAAGATCGCGCTCTCGCGCACGATGATCTCCCAGCGATAGAGATTGTAGGCCAGGAACTGGCCGTAGAGCCGCGGGGTCGTATCGTAGGCATAGAGATTGAGCCCCTTTGGGGCGTCTGCGCGGTAGTCGAGGGCGTCGGCGTGGCGTCCCATCAGGTAGCCGACAATGGCGCCGTTGTGCACGGTCAGCGCCAGGATCGCCGGCAGCATGGAGGGCCCGAGTAGTTGCAATAGCACGTATGCCAGCATGTACTCCGGCGTCGATCGCATCACAACGAGGAGCAACCGGCCGGCGGGCTGGCCTACGCGGCCCATGAACCGGCGCGACACCAGCGGGAACAGCAGGAGCGCCAGCGTCCCCATCCCAACCAGAGCGATCTGGGCCAGCACGAGGGTGTTCCAGGCACCGGGCAGGACCTGGTTCCACGCGATCGGCTGCAGCCAGCCCGCAAAGGCGCCCCACGTCGCGAGGCTGCCGAGGTCGCCGCCGCGCAACGGAGCCGGGACGATGTCGTGGGTGATGAACCGAACGAGGTTGGCAAGGGCCGATCCCCCGCCGACCGCCTCAGGCAGCAACAGCAGGCTGGCGACCAGCAGAATGGGCACGGTCGTGGGCCGAGCCCACAGCCGCCGCGTGCCGATCAGCACGTAGAACACGGCGAGCAGCGCCGCCGCCTCGGCGTATCTGCCCTGCTTGAAATAGCCCTCGAGGTGGAAACCGACGGTGGGTAGGCCGATGAAGCCCAGCACCAGCGTGGACCGCAAGCCGCACTCCAGGCGGTAGAGCGTATAGGTCTTAAAGCGCCCGGCCACCTCAGGCAGCCGCGCAAAGGCGAAGGCGGAGACGGCCGTGGTGCCGGCCGGCAGCACTCGCTCGGCGGCCAGGTCCGCCTCCTCGATGATCTCGGCGAACACCTTGGCAAAAATGCCGGCATAAGGGATGGCGATGGCGAGCACGCCGGTGGCGGGGCCCAGGCCGAACACCTGGATCAGCATGAGGGCCCAGAACAGCTCGTGGATGGAGCGCAGCACCACGGCCGCTAGGCGCACGCCCGCGAACCTTGGGAACAAAATAGCCAGCGGTAGGCCGGCAGTGGCGCCGATGGCCACGCCGACCACCGCGAAGGCCACCGTCCATACCACGCTCCACGCCTCGACCGAGAGAAAGTCCGGCCGCAAGACGCCCCGCAGCAGGCGCAGCATCTCCCCCCAAGGGTTCAAGGCGGTGACGGCGATGTCAGCCACCGTCAGGCACGCCAGCGCGCTCAAGAGGAACAGCAGGCTGGTGTTGCCGAAGGCGAGACGCTTCACGGCTCTCCCCCGAAGTGGCGCAGCAGATCGTTGGCCGTCAGGGCGCCGACGGGCTCGTCGATGATCTTGCGGCCCTGTTCCAGGACGACGACACGGTCGGCATGCTCCAGCGCATGATGTACATCGTGCAGGGCCAGCACGAGGGTCTCATGGCGGGACTTGAGGAGCGCCAGGATCTCGGACCCCTGGATGCGGTCCAGAGCCGATACCGGCTCGTCGCCGACCAGGGTAGGCCGGCCGTTATAGAGCGCGCGCGCCACCGAGGTGCGCTGCTGTTGACCGCCCGAAAGTGCGCCGGCCGCTTTGAAGATCTCGACCTCAAGGTCGACGCTTGCCAGCACGCCGCGCACCTCGGCCACCTCGCTGGCGGCCGGCCACACCAGCGTGCGCAGGTTGTAGGCCGTCGAGTGGCGGTCCAGCCGGCCGATGTAGACGTTGTGGAACACCGACAGCGGCTTGACGAGCGCGGATGCCTGGGGAACGAGGGCCACGTCGTGAGGCCGCTGGGCGTAGAGCAAGCCGAGGAGCGTGGACTTGCCGGCGCCACTGCGGCCCATCACCGCCACGTGCTCGCCGGCCCGCACGGTTAGGTCGATATCGATGAGGACAGGCCGGCCGTCATAGCCGGCGCACGCCCGCCTCAACTCGAAGACGACGCCGTCCTGCTCCCTCTCCCTCCTTGCGGGGAGAGGGCGAGGATGAGGTGCAGCACCCACCTGCGCGCCCTGAGCATGGCCCTCCCCCTCGCCCCGTGCGGTTGGAGCGCGCGGAGAGGCGAGGAACGCGCGGGAAGAGGGTTCGTCCATCCTAGTTGATGAGGCCTAGTTGATGAGGCCTAGTTGATGAGGCCTAGTTGATGAGGCCGGTGACCTTGCCCACGTCCTCGATCACCTTGTAGTCGTCGTTGTTGGCGGGAATGAACCTCTTCCTATCGAAGATGGCGAGCAGCTTGGGGTCGTCTACGGCGAGGATCGCGGCCTGCAGCCTGCCCATGAACCCGGAGCCAAAGCTGGTATCGATGTCGCCCCGCGCCACCCAGTGGTAGTCGGGATAGGTGGGCGTCTCCCAGATCACCGACACCGCCTTAGTGTCCACTTTGCCGCTCTTGACCTCCTGCTCCCAGACCAAGTGGTTGAGCACGCCCACCTGGTAGGCTCCCGACTGCACGAGCTGGATCGTGCGGCTGTGATCGCCGGAGTAGCCGATGCGCGCGAATACCTTCTCTGGGTCTTTGCCCATCGCCTGGCGGATGAAATGCTCAGGGAAGAGGCGGCCCGACGTGGACGCGCGCGCCCCGAACGTGAAGGTCTTGCCCTCGATGCCCTTTGGAAACTCTTGGGAGAGCTTGAGACCGGTGGATACGTGCGCGATGAAGTAGCTCTTGAACTGCTGATCCTCCTCGCCTTGCGCCAGGGCCTGCGATCCGGGCACGGCAAGCCGCGCCTGCACGCCCGTAAGCCCGCCAAACCAGGCGAACTGCACCTGGTTGTTGGTGAAGGCGGTGACGGCGGCGGGATAGCTCTTGACTGGAAGGTATTTGACGGGGACGCCGAGCTTGCCCTCGAAATACTTGGCGTATTGCGTGAACCGCTCGACGAGGCGAGTCTCGTCCTCATCGGGGATGGCCGTGAATACGAGGGTTGCCTGTTGGGCGAGCGCATAACCCGCCGTCAGCGCGCTCATCGCAGCCAAAGCAAGAATCGATCGCTTCACTGTTGTCAACATTGTCACTCCTCGGACAAGTGCGTGCCTAGCGGTTCTTCGCGTACCGGCAGCGAAAGGTTACGGAACACGCGCCGTGCCGACGAAGGCGACGCCGGCGAGGCCGATTGGTCCCGGACCCAAACGCGTCTCCAGGTTGTGGACGAGGCGCTCCATGACGCCAGCCGCTCGATCGCCAAGGTTGGCCATCGTGGCAGCCATGCCGGGTGCAAAGCCGATGTGCTCGGCAAGCCAGCGGGCGGACGACGCCTCAAGGCGCGCCGTTACCGTCGCAATGCTTGGCTCGCCCATGCCTTGAGCCCTGAACAGGGCGCGAAAGTCGCCTTCCTCGCGGTAGCGGAGCTGGGCGGGAAGCGGTGCCGGCCGCTGGTCCGGCCCGAGCGCCTCAGTCGCGGCCTGAGTGGCCCCTTGCGTGGTCCCTTGCGTGGTCCCTTGTGTGGCCGCTTGCGTGGCCGCGCGCAGCTCGGCTGCCAGTTCGTAACGCTCCGGCTGCGTCCACGTGACCAGCGATACCGCCCCGCCCGGACGCACGACGCGTCGCATTTCGGCCAATCCGCGCTCGACATCCGGGAATAGGATGACACCAAGCACCGACAGGGCGGCATCGAAGCTCGCGTCCGCGAACTGCAGCGCCTGGCCGTCCATGGTCCGCGCATCGATAACGAGGCCGCCTTCGGCCGCCCTCGCCGAGATGCGCTCGACCATGCGTGGCGACGCGTCGATGGCGGTCACCCGCAGCTTCTGGCGGGCCAAAGCCAGCGCGGCCCCGCCGCAGCCCGCCCCAACGTCGAGCACCGATTGGCCGGCAGCAAGCCCGAGCATCGCGATTGCGGCGTCGGCGAATTGCAGGGTGAAGGGCTCAAACACCGTCTCGTACACGCAGACGTGATCGTCCCATCGCCACGGTTCCTGGTCCGGCTGGGGGCCCGTCGATAACATCTTGCCTGCATCGTGCGAAGGACTGTCGGCGAAGGAATGTCGGCGAATGAATGTCAGCGACTGACCGTACCGGGAAGCGCGGGCTACTGCGCCACTGTGAACCGCTGCTGCTTAACGAGCAAGTCTCAATGTCGCTATCCGCCGCCGTCAACAACGCTCTCCACCCAACGCCTTGGTTCGCGCTCGGCCTCGGCCTGACCAACGAGTGCAATCTTGCCTGCGCCTTCTGCTACCGCGACACCTCCCGCGTCGATCGGCTGACGCTCGATCAGGTGCGTGCCGTGATGGAGCGCATTCCTGTGCGCTCGGTCAATCTCGGGACCGGCGAGAACGGGCTGCACCCGGACTTTTTGCCGATTCTCTCCTACCTGCGCGCGCAGCCGATCAAGCTGACCATGACCACCAACGGCTATTCGGTGGCGGCGATCTCGGATGCTGACCTGTCGGCCTTCAAGGACATCGAGTTCTCCCTCGACTATCCCAACGAGGCGGAGCAGGACAACCAGCGCGGCACCGGCAACTGGCAGCTGCTGCACGGGCAGGCGGCCCGCTGCCGGAGGCTCGGCGTGCCCGTCACTTTCATCGCGGTGATGATGCCCTCGAACTTCGACCGCCTCGCCGACATCGCCGCCGTCGCGAAGGGCTACGATGCGCCGCTGAGGATCAACGTCTACCAGTCGGTCCGCACCGACAGATTTGCGCTCACCT
>JAFMSC010000220.1 GCA_017353825.1 Hyphomicrobiaceae bacterium
CGAGCGGAATGGCGAGGGTTTCTCCCTCCGCTTGGCCGGGTGCCACGCGCTAACGGTCTAACCCGCCCGATGGCGATCAGCGTGCCGAGGCCGTCTGCGCCCCGTCGCGCAGCTTGGTGGCCATCACCGATATGGTGCGCTGGTAGACCTCGGCCCGATTCCATTCCTTGATGACGGCGTAGTTGGCGCTTCCCGGCTCCCAGGACTGGCCGGCCTCCCAGCCGTGGCCCTTGAGGAAGTTGGCCGTCGACGCCAGGATGTCGGGCACGCTGTTGACAAGGTCGCGCCGGCCGTCCCCGTCGAAATCTACCGCGTACCGGAAATAGCCAGAGGGCAGAAATTGGGTCTGACCGATCTCCCCCGCCCAGCCGCCGCGCAGCTCGGCCGGCGTCAAATCCCCCCGCTCAAGAAGACGCAAGGCGTCGAGCAGGTGCGCGGTGAAGAACTCCGGGCGCCGGCAGTCGGAGGCGAGGGTGGCGAGTGAACGGAGGATCGAGTATCGGCCCGCGGTGTCGGCGCCGTAGTTGGTCTCCAGGCCCCAGATGGCGATCAACACCGGCGCCGGCACGCCGAAGCGCCTCTCGATGCGGTCGAGCGTGGACTTGTGCGCGCGCATCAGCCCCTGCCCGCGGCGGATCAGCGCCGGGCCCACGCGGCGGGCGTAGAACTGCTCAAAGCTCAGCTTGAAGGAGTGCTGCGACCGGTCGAGCCGGACCACGCTGCGGTCGTAGGTCACGCCGGCCAGCGCAGATGCCAGCGTGGCCTGCGAGAGGCCCTGTGCGGCGGCCCTGGCCTTGAAGCGCTCGAGCCAGGCTGCGAACCCGGCCCCGTCGGTGCTGCAGTCGGCCGCGAAGGCTGCGGGCTGAGTGCCCATGACGGCCGCGACCACGGCCGCGACGAGACCCGCCCTGATAGCGCCGCCGACAGTGCCACAGAGGTTCCAGCTCATGTCTCGGTTCCCGGACTTGCCGATTGGATGGTGCCGCTTACGGCTTCCTCTCCTAGCATCCCGCCGGTAGGGCGTCTTGAGCGAGTTGCCCCAGGGCGGCGCGGCTTGGAACGACTTGCGCCCGCCCTACGTTTGAGAGGAGACGCCACCGGCCGCGATTTGCACCACCGAAGGTGGAAGGCCCCGCAGCGAGCGATGATGCACGCGCGGGGTTTTTTGTTTGTGACCGCGCGGTGAGCGACGGAAAGGAGCGTGCACATGAGGTTAAATTCCGCGCTAGTGCAGCGCACCTTGAGCCAGTTCGAGGCGCAAGCGATCCCCGACAACCACCCGTCGATGCCCGATCTCAACCGGACGTTCGGCGACCACACCTTCTTCATTGACGCCGATGGGCTGCATATCGTTGAGCCGGCGGTGCCCGACGAGGGCGGACATGAAACCGGCCAAGTGGTCAAGGTGGCCAGCTGGCAGGACGCCAGCCGGACAAGCCTCATCGCCCACCCGCCGGAGCCCACGGACGTGGTGGTCGAGCTCGGAGGCGAGCCGTCGGGCACGTCGCATTGAAGGGGGGCGCGCCTAGGCGGCGCTACCGGCTCAGGCTGCGCATCAGCCCGAGCAGCGCCTCCGGGTGGTTGTGGAGCCGCCGGCGGGCAAACAAGCCGGCGGCTACGATGAGCGCTCCATTGAGCGTCAGCGTGGCGGCCAGGCCGATGTGTTCAGCTAAGCTGCCCGCGAGGATGTTGCCGATGGGCGCTGTGCCCGCAAACGACATGCTGTAGAGCCCCACCGCGCGCCCACGCCATTGGTCGGGCACCGATTGCTGCAGGAGCGCGTTGGTGGCGTTGACCGAGACGAGCACGGTGGCCCCCAGTGCAGCCAGCAGCAGCAGCGAGAGCGGCAGCACCCTCGACCAGGCGAACGCCATCAGCACGAACCCGACCGCCAACGGGGCCGCCGTCACCAGGCGGATCTGGCGCCCATAACCCGGCTGCAGCGACAGGTAGGTGGCCGAGCCCAGAGCGCCGAGGCCAGCGGCACTCATGAGCATGCCCACCGTGGACGAGCGCCCGTCAAAGAAGCGCACGACGATTGACGGCATCAGCGGCATATATGGTGTCGCCAGCAGCCCAAGCGCTGCCACGGTCGGCAACAGGTAACGCACCACGGGGAACGACATCAGCACGCCGAGATTGGCCCAGAACCCCTCTGGCCCGGCCCCGCCGGTGGCTCCCGCGGCGGCCGCGACCGGGGCCGGCGGTAGACGCATGGCCAACAGCGCGCCGATGATGGCCACGAAGCTCAGCGCGTTGATGGCGAAGCACCACGCCTCCGAGATGAAGGCGAGCAGCACGCCGGCCACGGCGGGCCCCACCATGCGGCCGACATTGAAAACCATGGCGCTGACGCCGATGGCGCTCGTCACCAAGGCGCGGTCCTCGACGATCTCCCGAAGCAGCGTCTGGCGCATGGGCATCTCGAAGGCGCTGGCGATGCCTATCAGGGCCGCGACCATGAGATAGGCGCCCACGTTCTCGACGCCAGCGAGCCCCATCAGCGCCAGCCACACGGCCAGCGCCGCCAGCACGACATCGATGGCGATGAGCGCCGGCAGCCGCGGCAGCCGGTCGGCGGCGAGGCCAGAGACGGGCCCAAGCAGCAGGTAGAAGATGTTGAGCAGAAAGCCGGTGAGCCCCAAGAGGAAGATTGAGTTGGTGAGACGGAACACCAGCCACGCCAATGCGACCTGCTGGATCCATCCGCCGGTCACCGACACGGTGTGGCCCGCCGTGTAGACGCGGAAGCGCCGCTTGGTCAGCGCCGGCGGCAGCCACAAATGCCAATCCGCCACCTCATCGCTCCTGCCATTTCCCTGTGCAGGAGAGGCTAAGGCCGGCCACCGGTTGCGGCAAGGCGCGGGGTCCGCGCCGCCGGTCTGCCGGGCAAGCCCGCGCCCGGTGCGGCCAGGGAGCGGCCCAGGGAGAAGCTCAGGGGGAAGCCCAGGGAGCAGCCAGGGAGCAGTCAGTTTGCGCCCGGGCTGAGCAGTGGGTGAGAAGGGCCGCTATCCGCGAAATGGAGGGGCGGAGCGTCGCCGGCCCCCAGAAACAAAAATCCCCCGCACGTCCTGCAGGGGGCCCTTGAGCGGCAGTCGCTACTCGTAGCGCGCGCCGCGTTTTAGATCGGACAGAACGCCCACCTTCGGCGCGTCGGCGTGGTCGGCAAGCGCGGCCCAATGCTTGCACATGTCGGCGAATCGGCGCCGTCGCGCCGGCGGCAGCGCTTCAACGTCAGTGATCGTCAGAACGTCTAGCAGTGCCACGGCTTTCTCGATGAGAGACATTGAGAGTGCCCCTAAAGATTGCTCCCCACGTATCAAGTATTGCGCTGACTCGTTGAGACCACAACGATCGATTTTTGGTCACCGTTCAATTGCGGCGAATCCGGGACCATTTTGCAACGCTGTCTCGAGATTATTTGCCCGGCGATTTGGCGGTGGAACAAGGGCCGTGCGAGCGCCAAGGCTCACGGGGCGCAGCATCGCCCGTTGGGACCCTGCCCAAGCGGGTACCTCCGGGGAAATAGCGAACCACACCGCCGCCAGAAAAATGGGTGGGCGCGACAGGGATCGAACTGTGACCCCTCCCTCCGTTGTCGAGAGGCCCGAAGGCCGCAAGCCACGGCTCCCGGTCGGGAGACTTCCAGACGACGCGACACGGGTGGATCTGATCCACAAGGCCAAGCTGGACGTGGTTCCTGATGCCGAGCGCATCGCCACGAGGACCGACACCGCGCGAGCTGCTGTTCACGTTCATGGGCGTGCTGACCCAGGTCGAGCGCAAGCCCGGGCCGCGCCAAAGCCCGCCTAGCTCGCGTGAGGGCCGCTCGCCAGCAAGGGCATGTTCGCGGCACGCAAGTTTGAACAAATCGTACGCAGCCGCCTCGGCCGGCCGGACCCTGACAAGATCAATATGGAGGCGGCCCGCGCAGAGCTGGCCAAGGGGTGCAGGCATTCTGAAGTCGCCAAACTCGTCGGTCTTGGCACCGGCACGGGTGCATAAGCTGCCGCGCCGCCGCGCGGCCTGACACAACAAGGGGCCGCGCCCGGTTGGAGTGGGCGCGTCGTAACATTGTTGGAGTTCGAGGTCCGCCGGAGCCGCTGGTCTTGGCTCTTGCTAATGACACTTTTGTGTCGATGTTGACCGACCTTGAGCACGGCAATCACACAACGATCGTTCCGATCTTGGGCTCCCGTGCGTCTGCAGCAGTGCATGATGTGCGAAAAGATCATACCAGCGCCAGCCCGGAGGGAGGCTGCTTCGCGCGAGTCGTTCGCAACAAATCTAGGGGAAGAGATGAAGGATTGCCTGGTCTGCGTAGGTGTGCTGCTTGCGTCCATGTTCCTGGGGCGAGACGCGGGCGCCCAACAGGTCAAGCTCAGGGCGGCGATACAGCTTCCAATCGCCGCCGGTTCGCTTCAGGGCGACACACTCAAGCGCTTCAAGGAGGAGGTCGAGCGGCGGTCCAATGGCACGGTGGCCGTGGTGATCTTCGACAACGGCACGCTGTTCGGAGATGCCCAGATGGTCGACGCCGTGGCATCCGGTGCAGTCGAGATCGGCATCACCGCGTCGCAGGAGTACGTTGAGCGGGCGCCGTCCCTGGCGATCCTCGATTTGCCCTTCTTTTTTAATTTCAGGGCTTTGGCCGAGGCGGCGGCGAAGCCCAACGGCGAGTTGCGAAGGCTCATCGACGCAACCCTTCTGACCGACGTGGGCCTGCGCGTCCTCTTGTGGCAGTCGATCGGGGACACCCACTTCTTTTCCAAGGGGCGGGACGTGGCCGACCCGGCACGGCTCAAGGACCAGCGCGTCGTGACCCCTGGCGATGCTCTGAACGACTTCGTCGTGAGTTGCGGTGGCAAGCCGACCACGGCCCCCGTCTTCAAGTTTCACGACCTCATCAAGGGCGGCACGCACGACGCTGCACTGATGACGCTCTCCGGCGTCAATGTCCTGAACCTGTGGAAAGTGCAGGACACCATCACCCTCACCACTCATGCTCGGGTTGAGTTCATCCTGGTCATCAACGACAGGGTGTGGAAGGCGCTGTCTCCCAGGCACCGGGCCGTGATGATGGAGGCGGCGAGGGCTGTGGAACGCGAGGGGCGGGCGCGGCTTGCAGAGGTCGAGAAGGAGGACGAGCGGTTCGCGCGCAGCAAGGGCATTAAGCTTGTGCCGCTCACGCCCGATCAGGTGGCCGAATGGCGCGCCTGTACCGCCGACCTGGTGATCAAGTACATGGAGAAAAACGGCGAGAAGGCACGCCGCTTGATGTCCGCCTACCGCAAGTTGCGCACCGACCCCTGCTGCACGGAGATTCCGGGCAACGCAGTCTTCACGCGCCACTGAAAGTCGCAACCGGCCTGATGACCGCGACGCTTGTGAGCTATCGGGCGTCGCACGCGACCATGGCGCGTCTTGCCAAGGGACGCCCCCGACCATACCCCATGGAGGCGCGACCTCTCCCGTGTGTTGACGGCACGATTGGTTATGTGCTGCGCGCCCAGGGCGATCTGCCGGGAGCACAGCACCTCGCCATCGCGGAGCGTCTGGGGAAGGCCCCCTCCAGCACTGCCGACTGGCAACGCGACCTCGCTGTCATTTACGGGAATGTTGGCAAGGCCCTGGAGGTCGAGGCGCCCGCGGCAAGGCAGCACATACGTTCGAGCAGGCGTTCGAGCAGGGCGGGCCGAAAACGTGTCCGCTGCACACAGCGCCATTCCGCCGACTGCACTACTTCGTCGGTAAGCGGGGGGCGAGCGGACGCGAGTTGGTGCGGCCGGGAGCGACGCCAATGTGAGAACCAAGCGGACGTCGCGCGACGCGCCGCTGTTGCCGCCAGAGCGCCCACATGCCATCCACCCCAAGTGGTGGCGGTCGCTTCGCTCGATAGAGTACAAATAACCCCGGGCCAATCCGGCGCGCGCCTATTTGCGGAGGATCGTTTCCATCGCCTTGCCCTTGGCGAGTTCGTCGATGAGTTTGTCGAGGTAGCGGATCTCGCGCATCATCGGCTCCTGAATCTCCTCCACGCGGACGCCGCATACGACGCCGGTGATCAGAACGCGAGACGGGTTCATCTTCGGCGCGTGCGCGAAGAAATCCTCGAAGCTCGTCTTCTTCGCAAACTCGGCTTCCAGCGAGGCCTGGCTGTGGCCGGTGAGCCAGCGGAAGATCTCGTCGACCTCGGCCCGGGTGCGACCCTTCTTCTCCGCCTTGGCAATATAGTAGGGATAGACGCTCGCGACGGGCGTGGCATAGACGCGGCGCCAGTTGGCTGCGGCCCTGGCTGTTGCTTGCTTCAATGGCGGCTAGTCCTCTGGCGGCCCCGTGACGACGGGCATGACGTCAATGCCGTCGCCTGGGAAGACGGTGATGTGCGGGTGGTTCTGGAAGAGGCCGGCGGCGGCGGCGATGTCGGCGGCTTCGACGATCAGAAAGCCGGCGATCTGGTTCTGCGCATCGGCGATGCCGGATTTGGTGACGCGCCTGGTCTTGCCCACCATGACGTCGGTTGCGACGATGACGGCGGCGTTGCGCTTGCGCCACTCATCCCACGCCTTCAGGCCGGCCTTGTCGATCGCCTCCTGCTCGGATTTGGGGTGCGCGCGGAAGGCGGCGAGGTCTTCCGGCTTCATGGTGTAGACGGCAACGAAGCGGGGCATGGGCGTGCTCCGGACGTGGTGGGATGCGCATCATAGGGGGTCGGCGCCGCCGGCGCGAGGCCTCCGTGCGCGGCTCGACTCACCTGCCCTACAGCGACGATAGTCTCCTCTCGCCTCGGCGCGTGGAGACGATGCGTCGTATGTCCGCTTCGGGCGGATTGGGCGAGGGAGGCAAGTTTCTCACGCAATCCCTAGACGCCGATTCGCGCACTATGGTCTATGCTGAGATGCGAACCGAACGGGGGGCGGGATCGATCCTTGTATGAGGGGCCCCGAAGTCAAGCACTAAGTGGGCCGCATGCTCCCATTTCCTCTCTTATCGGCATTTGCCTTGTTCGATCGTCGTGCGGCAGGCTTTCCCGCGCCCCGACCAGGATGCTGAGGCCGGCGCGCGCAGGGCGTGTCAAGGCTGGCCCGCTCTTCAGCGGCCAG
>JAFMSC010000221.1 GCA_017353825.1 Hyphomicrobiaceae bacterium
GCGCCAAATGATGATGGCCTGGAAGGTGAGCGGGCTCTCGCACAGGCCGGCGATCATCGCCTCGCGGCCGGCCTCGATGCGCTTGGCAATGGCGATCTCGCCCTCGCGCGAGAGCAGCTCAACAGAGCCCATGTCGCGCAAGTACATGCGTACGGGGTCGTCGGTGCGGTCGGCCGGCTCCGAGCGCGCGGACAGGGTCGCCGGCAGACTCGGCGCCACCAGCGAGCGCGCGCCGTCGTCGTCGTCGTCTTCGGCGGTGTCCTTGTCAACGCTGCTGTCCTCGGCCTCCTCGCTCTCGACCACCGTGATGCCCATGTCGGACAGCATCGACAGCGTGTCCTCGATTTGATCGGGGGAGAACTCCTGCGAAGGCAGCACCGCGTTCAGCTGATCGAGCGTCACGAAGCCGCGCGCCTTGGCGGTCTTCATAAGACGCTTGACGGCCGCATCCGACATGTCGAGCAGGGGCGCGTCCTTCTCGTGCGGCTCGCCCTGCGGCGTGGTTTGCTCTTCGGCTCGGGCTGCATTTGCCATCAGGTCACTCTCCGGAGCGCGGCGAACGCGCTGTCAACGTGAAGCAGTCGCTTTGCAAGTTCGCTACAGGCGCGCCAACCTCGCGCCGCCGCGCGGTCTCGCTTCCAAAGAAGCGACCGCGTGCAGCGGGGAGTTCCGCCACGCCGGGTACTGCTTGTTGAGGGCCCACGGGTGCCGAAGCGCGAAGGCAGGAGCGCTCAGGCTCGCTGTTACCTTCATCTGGGGCCGGGGACGGCATACACAACAAGCGTGTGCCTTGCCAGTCTTTCTTTTCTGCATCAACGCGTATGGTCACGCAATTATTCCCGAAGGCCCGCCCTGGCCCGCTCGGTCGTTCGTCAGGCGCTTTCTCTGGTCCGTGTGTCCAATCCACAACGGCTCCATCTGACCACCGTTCAGTTAGCCTCGTCATCCGGCGCCTGCGCCAGACCGCGACCGAGCCGGTCGTGCAGCTCCACGATCCGCTCCCACGCCTCCTCGCTCTGCTCCGTGCGCCAGGCACGCTCGGCGAGTTGCAACTCCATGGGCAAGGCCACCTGCATTTCATGCAACGCAAAGGCGTGGCGCCACCCCGCTTCCGCCTCGCTGGCACCCGCCTCTGGACGCGCAAACTTATCGCTGGTGAGCGCCATCACCCGTTCGACGGCCGCGACGGCGCTGTCATATCCACTGGCGGTCAGATGGGAGCGCACGCTGGCGTGATCAAGGGGGATGCCGAGCGCGAGGAGGCCCAAGAGAGCGTCCTTAAGCCGTTGTAGAGACACGGAAGTCAGCTTCAGCTCGGCAATTGCCTCGCACTGGCTCTCGATCAGCCAGGGGTGGTTGAGGAGCGTGCCGATCAGGAGCACCTCGCGCGGCGGCACTGGGGCGACGCGATCGGACAGGTCATTGCTGCGGGGCGGGTTGGCCTGGGACTGGGCGGCCCGGGGTAGCCCGCCGAGGCGCGCACGCTCGCTCGCCCGCTCCCGTACGCGCCAGTCCAATTGGGTGTTGTCGCGGCGCTTGCCGGCAAAGGGTGGCCTGCGGCGGCCTGCCGCAGGGGCCAGGGCGCGCACCAGCCTCGCGCTCTTGGCCCACAGCGTCTGACGCAACTCTTGGCTGTAACGCGCCCGCACGTCGATGTCGGCTATTTGTCCCACCAGACGCTTCAGGCGCGCCTCCAGGGCGGCCTGCTGCTCCGGTGTGACTGCTGGCGGCCCCTGCAGCTCCTCGCGCTCCATCAGCACGTCGAACAGGGCACGGGTCTTGCTCTTTAGGATGTGCTCGACGGCGGCGGGGCCGTGCTGACGCACGAAGTCGTCGGGGTCGAGCCCGTTGGGCAGGAACGCGAACTGCAGGCTGAGGCCGGGCTTCAGGGGCGGCAGCACCGTCTCGGCGGCGCGGAAGGCCGCGCGACGGCCGGCGGCGTCACCGTCGAAGCATAGGGTCGGCTCCGGCACCAGGCGCCAGAGCAGCCTGATCTGGTCCACGGTGAGTGCGGTGCCCAGCGGGGCCACGGTCTCGGGGAAGCCCGCGAGCGCCATGGTAATCACGTCCATGTAGCCTTCCACCACCACCACGCGGCCCTTGTCGTGGGCGGGCCCGCGGGCGCTGTGGGCGTTAAACAACATGGCGCCCTTGTGGAAGAGCGGCGTCTCCGGCGAATTCAGGTATTTGGCCGGCGCATCCGGGTCGAGCGCCCGTCCACCGAAGGCGATGGTGCGGCCCTTCAAGTCGCAGATCGGGAACATGATGCGGTGGCGGAAGCGGTCGTAGGAGACGGGGATGTCGTCGCCCACGATCAGCATGCCGGAAGCCTCCATGTCGGCCACCCTGAAGCCCGCGAACCCCAGGTGCTCTTTGAGGGCGGACTTGCCATTGGGGGCATAGCCCAGCTTGAAGCGGGCAATGCCGTCGGCGGTGAGGCCGCGCTTGGCCAGGTACTGGCGCGCCAACTGACCCTGGGGGCCGGCCAGCTGCTTCTCAAAGAAGGCGGCCGCGGCAGCCACCAGCT
Source organism: Hyphomicrobiaceae bacterium (assembly GCA_017353825.1). GTDB lineage: Bacteria > Pseudomonadota > Alphaproteobacteria > Rhizobiales > Hyphomicrobiaceae > AWTP1-13. The sequence goes on from JAFMSC010000221.1 coordinate 2,528, forward strand.
CATAAAGCCGCGCTTTCTGGTCCTCGGCCTCGGCGTCGCGCGGTTCCGCCTTGGGCAGCGGCACGCCGGCCTCCTGGGCCAGGCGTTCCACCGCCTCCGGGAAGCTGATGCCCTCGGTCTTCATCAGGAACGTGAAGATATCGCCGTGCTCGCCGGAGGCGAAGCAGTGATAGAAGCCCTTCTGGTCGTTGACGGTGAAGGACGGAGTTTTCTCGCTCTTGAACGGCGAGAGGCCCTTGAACTCACGTCCCGCGCGCTTTAGCGCCACCTTGCGCGCTACCACCTGGCTGACGGGCAGCCTGGCGCGGATCTCGTCGAGCACGGAGGGCGGCAAGCGCATGGGCGAATCGGTGGCTTAGCGATCCGCTAAACTCTGCATCGACCCGGCCTCCGGCCATGCTGCGCCGGCCCATACCCTGGTTTTTCCACAGGAGATAGGCGACATCCCGGGCGCGTGACGAGCCTGCCGAGGGGGCCTGACCCCCCGATTTGCACATGTTGGGTTACGGCCCTTCGGAGCCGATGCAATCTAGGCGCCGCCGCTCAACAGGGCCTTCACTTGGCCGCTGGCTTTGCCGAAGTCCATGCGGCCGGCGTAGCGCTCCTTCAGCAGGCCCATGACCTTGCCCATCTCCTTGGGGCTTGCGGCGCTCAGCTCCCTGACGACCGCGGCGATCGCCGCCTTGGTCTCTGCCTCAGTCATCTGTTTGGGCAGGAACTCCTCGATGACGGCGATCTCCGCCGCCTCCTGCTGCGCCCGCTCCGCGCGACCCGCCTTCTCGTAGACGGCCAGGGACTCGCGCCGCTCTTTGATCATCCTTTGCAGGAGCGCTGGGATGTCCTGGTCGCGGATCGACGCCTTGGCGGCGATATCGGCCTGTTGCAGGGCCGCCGAGATCAGCCGCAGCGCGGAGAGGCGCTGCTTGGCCTGGGCCTTCAGGGCCGCCTTCATCTCCGCCGCCAGCCGCTCGCGCATGGTGGGCACTCCTTCTTGTCAGGGCTCATTTATGGCCGCCGCGCACGGATCGCAAGTGCGGGCGCCTACGCCAACCTCAGCAGCTTCAGAGCGTTGTCCTTCATGATCAGCGGGCGCACGTCGGACTTGATGGCGATCTTCTCGAAGTCGGCGATCCAGCGGTCGGGGGTGAGCACCGGGAAGTCGGAGCCGAACAGCACGCGGTAGCGCAGGATGGTGTTGGAGTATTGGACAAGGTTGGCCGGGAAGTATTTCGGCGACCAGCCGGAGAGGTCGATGTAGACGTTGGGCTTGTGCGTGGCCACCGACAGCGCCTCGTCTTGCCAGGGGAATGAGGGGTGCGCGGCGATGATGGGCATATCGGGAAAGTCCACCGCCACATCGTCGAGGTATATCGGGTTGGAATATTTGAGCCGCACGCCGCCGCCGCCTCGCATCTGTGCGCCGAAGCCGGTCTGGCCGGTATGGAACAGCGCCGGCAGTCTGTGGGCTGCGATCACCTCGTAGAGGCTGTAGGCCTTGCGGTCGTTGGGATAGAAGCCCTGGGTGGACGGGTGGAACTTGAAGCCGCGCACGCCGTAGTCCTCGATCAACCGGCGCGCCTCGCGCACGCCCATCTTGCCGCGCGCCGGGTCGATCGAGGCAAACGGGATCAGCGCGTCGGCGTTCTCGGCGGCAAGCTCGGCCACCTCCTCGTTGGCGACGCGCCAAATGCCGATCTCGGCCTCACTGTCCACCGGGAAGATCACCGCGGCCATCTTGCGCTCGCGGTAGTATTGCGCCACCTGCGGAACGGTGGGCCGGCCGGCTTCCTTGAAGTACTTGGCCATGGCCTCGTCGTAGATGAGCGAGCAGGGGTCGCGCTGGGCGCGGGCCGAGGTCTCCGCGTGCGTGTGTACGTCGATGGCGACGATCTGGGCGGGATCGATCTTGGGCAGGTATTTGCTCATCGAAGGCCTCTTGCCTGCACGCGGGCCAATGCCGACGGCCCGTGGCGTTGCTGAGGAGAGTGACGCACAGAAACGCGGGCACGACAAGGTGCTGTCATGAGGCGTGGGGCCTGTATGGCGGGAGTAAGCGTCGATCAGAACGTGGTGGTGCTGCCGGATCGAACGAGCGCCGTGTGCGGGGGTGGGCTGGGGGCGCGCCGAGGCGGCGCTGGCGGTGGTCGGCCAGCCCGGCGATGTGGCCAAGCACTGGCTGGCGGTTGGCTGGGGCGGTTGACGATGCGAGCGGCGGCAGCCGGGGCGGAGGCGCTAGCCCAGCGTGGGTGTAGGACATGATGCCGATGCGATGGCGCCAGAATTTCCCTCGGCGGAATCGGCCATGGATGACCGTCGCGTTGGCGCCTTACGGCGGTTGCTAGCGTCGATTGCCGCCCAGCAGCTTGCGCGAGATGACGACGCGCATGATCTCGTTGGTGCCTTCCAGGATCTGGTGGACCCTGAGATCGCGCACGAGCTTCTCCAGGCCGAAGTCCTTGAGATAGCCGTAGCCACCGTGGATCTGCAGCGCCTCATTGCATACGCGGAACCCGAAGTCGGTGGCCAGCCGCTTGGCCATCGCGGAATACATTGAGGACTGTGGGTCGGCGCGGTCGATGGCGTCCGCCGCGCGGTAGACCATGAGGCGCGCCGCGTCCAGTTCGGTCGCCATGTCGGCGAGCTTGAACTGGAGGGCCTGGAAGTCGGCGATCGGGCGGCCGAAGGCCACGCGCTCCAGCATGTACTCTCGTGCCTTGTCGAGCGCCGTCCACGCCGCGCCCAGCGAGCAGGCGCCGATGTTGATGCGGCCTCCGTCGAGCCCGCTCATGGCGAACTTGAATCCCTGGCCCTCGGCACCGATGCGGTTCTCCGCCGGCACCTTGGAGTTCTCGAAGATCAGCTGGCGTGTGGGCTGCGCGTTCCAGCCCATCTTCTTCTCGTTGGCGCCAAAGCTCAATCCAGGGGTGTCCTTCATCACCGCGAACGCCGAGACGCCCCCCGCGCCCTCCTCGCCCGTGCGCGCGAACACGTAGTAGAAGTCAGTGGCGCCGGCGCCCGAGATGAACTGCTTGCTGCCGTTGAGCACGTAATGATCGCCAACGCGCCGCGCCGTCGTCTTAAGCGCCGCCGCGTCCGAGCCGGCAGCGGGCTCCGTGAGACAATAGCTCGACAGCCATTCCATGCTGACGAGCTTGGGCATCCAGGCCGCGACCTGCTCAGCCGAGCCGTACTTGGCGAGCATCCAGGCCACCATATTGTGGATCGAGATGTAGCCGGCGATAGCCGGGCAGCCGTAAGCCAGTGCCTCCATGATCAACGCGCCGTCCATGCGTGTGAGGCCGGAGCCGCCCTGCTCGGCCGGCACGTAGATGGCGGCCATCCCGAGCGCGGCCGTCTCGCGGACGACCTCGACGGGGAAGTGGCACCTCTCGTCCCAATCGGCGGCATGCGGGGCGATGCGCTCCTTGGCGAAGGCGAGCGCTGTCTCCTGGATCGCAGCCTGTTCCTCGGTGAGGGCGAAGTACATGGAAGCGCTTCCGCTCACAACTTTACTCCACGTTCGCCGAGCTGTTAGGAAGCGTCAAGAAAAACGCGGGCGCGGTCGGGAGGAGCCGCGACAGGCCAGAAGCGCCCTAGATCAGGGAGGCCGTCATGTGGCCGGACCGCCGACTGTTGGATCTCCTGGGCATCGAGGTGCCGATCATCCAGGCGCCGATGGCCGGCGCCAACGCCTCCGCCATGGCGATCGCGGTCAGCGAGGCCGGCGGACTGGGCTCGCTGCCGTGCGCCATGCTCAATGCCGCCAAGGTACGGGCCGAGATCGGCGTCATCCGCCAGCGCACGAGGAGGCCGATCAACGTCAACTTCTTCTGCCATACGCCGCCGAACCCTGACCCGCAGCGCGAATCCGCTTGGCGGGCCCGCCTCAACGCCTACTACGCCGAGCTGGGCCTCGCTGCCGATGCCGCTGCGCCGGCGGTGGCGCGCGCGCGGTTTGATGCTGCCACCTGCGAAATCCTGGAGGACCTGAAGCCCGAGGTGGTGAGCTTCCATTTCGGGCTCCCCGCCCCCGCGCTGCTGGCGCGCGTGAAGGCCGCCGGCTGCCGCGTCCTCAGCTCCGCCACCACCGTCGAGGAAGGGCGCTGGCTGCAAGAGCGGGGTTGCGATGGGATCATTGCGCAAGGCTACGAGGCTGGCGGTCATCGCGGCATGTTCCTGACGCGCGACATCGCCACCCAGGCGGGGATCCTCGCACTGCTTCCGCAGGTGGTCGATGCGGTGAAGGTGCCGGTGATCGCCGCGGGCGGCATCGCCGACGGGCGCGGCATCGCGGCTGCCTTCGCCCTCGGCGCATCGGGCGTGCAGGTCGGCACGGCCTACCTGTTCACGCCGGAGGCCACCATCACTGACCTGCACCGCGCTGCCTTGCGCGGCGCGCGCGAGGATGGCACCGCGCTCACCAACCTGTTCAGCGGCCGGCCGGCGCGCGCCCTCGTCAACCGCCTGATGTGCGAGGTGGGGCCCATCTCTGAGCTGGCGCCGGCTTTCCCAACCGCCGGCGGCGCGCTTGGGCCGCTGAAGGCCAAGGC
>JAFMSC010000567.1 GCA_017353825.1 Hyphomicrobiaceae bacterium
TGCGCGACGGCCAGCTCGACGTGATCGTGCAATGGGGCACGGAGGCCGATCCGGATATTTCCTCGGTGACAGGCCGCGAGGTCCCGCTGATCCTGAACTATGCGCGCTCGGACACCGATCGCGGCGCCTTGCGCCTGCTCGCCTCCACCGCGCCGTTGAGCCGGCCGCTGCTGGCGCCTCCCGACCTGCCGGTCGACCGCGTCGCGCTCCTGCGCGAGGCGTTCGACAAGACCATGAAGGACCCGGCCTTCCTCGATGAGGCAAATCGGTCCGGTATTGACATCAAGCCGGTCTCCGGTGCCGCCATGCAGAGCCTGGTCGACAGCGTCGTGCACTCGCCGCCCGCCAATGTCGCGGCTGCAGTGCGGCTTACGCAGTAGACCCAACAGGAACAGGGATGTCCATGGTCGGATATAGGACATGGTTGCTGGTCCGGGCAGCGGTCGCGGTGGCTGCCTTGACTCCCGCGCAGGCACAGACCGTCGAGGAGTTCTACCGCGGCAAGACGGTGAACATCATTGTCGGCGGCAGCCCGGGTGGCGGCTTCGACACGCTGGCGCGTGTGATCGCCCGCCATATCGGCAATCACATTCCGGGCCGTCCGACGCTGGTCGCGCGCAACATGCCTGGCGCCGGCGGTACGCAGGCGCTCGATTACATGTTCAACAGTGCCGAGAAGGATGGCAGCGTGCTCGGCCTCGTAAACAACACGCCGCCCTTCGTTCCGCTATTCGGCGGTAGTGCGGCGCGCTACGACGCGACCAAATTCAGCTGGCTCGGCACGCCCAGTGTCGAAAGCCCGGTCGTGCTGATGTGGCACAGCGCGCCGATCGACACGGTCGACGACTTGCGCCGGCGCGAGACCACAGTGGGCGCCTCCGGGGCGGCCTCGGCGCAGGCGACCTATGCGCGCCTGATCAATGCGACGCTCGGCACCAAGATGAAGATCGTCAGCGGCTACAAGGGCCAGACCGAGATCTTCATCGCCATGGAGCGCGGGGAGATCGATGGCTATCCGAGCGTGTTCTATAGCTCGCTCACCTCGACGCGTCCGACCTGGCTGCCGGAGAAGCTCGCCAAGGTCGTGCTGCAATATGGTCCCGAGCCACTCAAGGAGCTGCCCGGCGTGCCGTGGGCGCTCGACCTTGTTTCTGGAGCCGCCGACAAGCAGTTCTTCCGGGCCGCCACCGCCGCCAATGCGCTCGGCCGTCCGCTGCTGATGCCGCCGGGCGTGCCCGCCGACCGCCTGGCGGCGATGCGCAAGGCGCTGCGAGACACCTTCGCAGACCCGGCGTTCATCGCCGCGGCCGACAAGACGGGCCTGCTGGTGAATGCTCCGCGCGGCGGCGAAGAGCTCGAGGCTGTGGTGCGTGACACCTACGCGATGCCCGAGGCGGTCCTCAAGCGCGTCCGCGAGATCGAGAAGGGTGAGAATTGAGGGCGCATGTCCGTCGGGTGGGCGCCCGCGCGATTTTGCCTAGGATACATCCTGCACCTTGCCCACCCCACAAGGTCGCGGCGCGACACTATTTCCGAAACCCCACCACCAGGTGGGCGCGGTGCGATTCCGCCAGCGGCTCGCCGTCGGCACGCACCGTGACCACGTAGGTTCCCGCGGTCGGGATCGCCTCGGCGGGGATCGTGGCCTGCAGCTCGGTCTTGTCGATGTAGCGCGTCGCCAGCGGCTGCGCGTTGAGATGCACGCGGTGGAACGGCCAGATGCCCCTGCCGCGGACCGTTAACGTGGTCGGGCCTTCGCCTTCCGTGAGGAGAAGGGGTGACAAGGTGAGGTCCATCGGCAGGGTCTGGTACGCATAGAACGATGGGATCGGGTTCTTATAGCGGCGGAAGGCCGTATCGAGCACGCGCCCGCCCATCACCACGGTTTTCACGTTCTGCGTCGCCCAGATGTCCTGCAGCGGATCGCCCCCGACCGCGAACAGGTCGGCGACCTTGCCGAGCTCGATGCTGCCGTAGTCTCGGTCTATGCGGAACGTTTTGGCGGGATTGAGCGTCGCGGCCATGATCGCCGTCATGGCGGGCACGCCGGCTTCCACGTCCATCGCCAGCGCTTGGTGCATCAGCAGTGCCGCCATGCCACGTGGCGGGTCCGAGCCCTCTTTGAGAATCCCGCCGGCCGATACGAATCTTCGAATGAACTCGTTCGCCTTGTCGTATCCGATTCTTGCGCGTTCACGCTGCGCCGGCGTGTAGCGGCGCAGGAGCTTGTCGTAGGAATTCTCCGTCACGGCCCGCACCGAGGCCGGCAGGTCGGCCGCGGCGTTGCCCAGGATTTCCTG